>JAOTWC010000219.1 GCA_029863105.1 Gemmatimonadota bacterium
CCGCCGCATGAAACTCCTCCAATGACCCGGCATGATTCAGCGCGAACAGGCCGCCCAGGCCCATCTCGATCCGGGCGGGCAGGAACATCACTGAGAGGACGTCGGGCACGTCTTCCAGTACGTCGCTCAGAATGGGGCCCCGGCGAGTCGACCGAACGGTGATCACCTGGGGATCCTCTCCGCGCACCGGAATCGAGTCTACGCGTGTGATCACTTCCAGCCACTCCGCGCCATCACGATACAGGGACTCGTCGGCACTGAGTTCTTCGACGACAAAGTCCGCATCGTCCACCATTCCGTTCGTCGCTCCCCAGGCAATGTGGCGATTGAACCCGACGACGACGCCCGGGATGCCCGGCAGCGTGAATCCGGCCACATGCAAATCGTCCTTCGCACCATGGAGGGCTGCGATGTACCAGATCGAAGGCGCTCGAAGCGCCAGATGCATGTCGTTGGCGACGATCGGATTTCCCGAAGCCGTCCTCGAGGACCCCACGACCCACGCGTTGGAGGCGATCCGAATCGAGGCGGCTCCCAGTACTTCGAACGGATCCCACGAGTTCAGGGAGCCTCGGACATCGGATGGGGTGCGTAACGGAGGCGCTTCCGCCCCAACCGCTCGACCGAATCCGGTCGCAATGCCGGGAGGTGGTTCGGACAGTCCGTCGAGCGTGACGGGGCCCCAGGAAGGATACCGGGGATGCAGGTAGGCCACCCGTGCGGAATCGAGATGCCGGGCTGCCCAGTGTCGGGAGACGTCCCTGCGCCAGTGAGACAGGTCGAGGTTCATGACGAGTGCGATACTCAGGCTCGACTCGCGAGTCCATGGCTCCGGCGTGAAGCGAAGGATCCGGAACTCCGGCGGCAATGGATCATCTCCGGCGAGGCGGGCATTCACTCCCTGCGCATAGGCATCGAGCGCTTCTCGATCCCCGGCTCCCAGTCGCTCGTCGGCGTGCCGCGCGATCTGTGGCAGGCCCAGCGTCCGGGTGAACCGGTCCGTCGCTACGGCCTGGGGGCCGAACACCTCGGCGAGTCGGCCGGATCCGATCCTTCGAAAGAACTCCATCTGCCACAATCTGTCTGAGGCATGCACATAGCCCAGCGCTCGCCATGCATCCAATTCCCCCGAGGCACCGATGGTCGGGATTCCCAGGCTGTCGTAATCGACACTGGCTGAATCTTCGAGCGCGGCCAGCACGGCGACGGGCTCCGGATAGCCACCGCTCGCCACCAAGCGGAACCAGATCCACGTGATTCCGACACCCACCAGCCAGACGATGGCCAGGAAGAGGAAGAACGTCCGCCTTAGGGCGCGGGTGTGCTTCACTCGGAGTCCCGCCCCGAACCGGTGTCATCCTGCGCCAGGAAGGTAAACAATGACGCGTACACGTCGCCGACCCCCCGTACAAGACGTCGATCGTCAAGTCGGCTGAGGCACCGAGCACAGGCTGCGGGGTCACCGTTCAGTCGCTCGGCCAGGGCGGCCGCACCAGACTGCCCTGCGCGGCTCAACGCCTCCCACACAGTGCGAGCCTCGCCTTCCACCCGGCCCAGCAGAATTCTCCGTCGTTCCACCGTGCGCGCTGCGACGGCCAACCCGCGGCGTTCCAGAGCGCTCGACACCGGGTCGATGTGCCCTTCCTCCATGCCGTCGAGCAGGAAGTAGTGTCTGGCACCGTGAGCGGGACGCGACAGGGTGTCGTGCAACAGCCTCGCAACGACTTCATCGGCGCAACTGAAATCGATTACCGCTACTTCCCGAAAATCGATGACGGTGAGTGACGGACCGGAGCGTTCCTCCACCAGTCGCTCGATCGACAGGCGCACCGCTCGGCCCGTGTGCCGCGTAACCAGGTACTCCTGATAGAGGCTGGCGACCGCCACATCCGGGCACAGAGGAAGGGAGGATTCCATTACCGGCCTTCAGATTCGTCGCGGGCCGGCATGACGATGAGGATCTGTGCCCCCGGGAAGGACGGCAGATCTCTCTGCATTGGGGGCAGGTCGTCCCAGTCGGGAACCAGCGCGATCTGCGCGTTGCCGCTCCGGATGGCAAGCTCGCCTCCCCAGCGGTCGACCTGGCGCCGGATGGCCTGGAGGCCCTGGCCGCGTCCGGGATCGCGAAACCGGGATTCGCCATACAGCAGCGCCGCCTCCAGAGCCGTAGCCGACGACCACGATTCGCCGTATCTGCGGGCGTGCTCGGCGGCCAGAGATCCCTGAAAACCGACCCCCACATCCATCACGGCCAGCATCAGGACCTCGCGTCCGAGACGTTCCCGATAATGATACGTCTGGGCGCATACCCAGCCGTCGGCGTCGCTGTGTTCGATAATGTTCTGGCATACTTCCGAAAGCATGACGCTGAATTGAATGACTGCCGCTTTCGGGTAGTGAAGACGTTTTTCAAGGATCGACGCGGCCCGCTCCCGGACTCGCTCGACAACCGAGTGAACATCCCGATGGGAGCGGATGGACGTGATTTCCAGCAGTGCGTCGTGAGGGCCGAAGATGCGCGGCGGTACGGACGGAACATCGAAAATTCCGACCGCTGCCTGCCAGAAGCCCATGAAATCCCAGTAGGACCGTACATCGCGACTTTCGGGAGCCTCGATCGACGGGGCATTCCCGGTCCGGTCCAGAATCACCCGACCGACTGCCAGCAAGCCGATCAGGCCATAGGGCGAGACCCAACGAACGTGTTTGGCGTTAAGCAGGATCCGGTCCGATCCCTCCTCGAAAGCCTCGTCGAGTGAGACCAGGAGTTCCTCGAAGCCCCGGTTGTCCATCTCCTCGGGCACGGTTACGACGCGGCTCACGGCGTCCCCTGCCCGGCGGGTGCCAGCTCGCGGAGGCTCGCGCCGAGACCGGCAGTGCCCCTCCGGCCCGCGCTCGCTCCGGCGTAGCGGTTCGCGCGCTCCACGGCGGCCGGTACGGGCCGGCCGCACAGCAGTGCGGCAAAACACGCGGCGCCCCACACATCGCCGCAGCCGGTAGCATCAACCACGGTCGCCGTCTCCCCCGGAAGCGGGACCCAGGCCGCTGCCGGCTCGCCCGACCGCCCGTCGTCGTCGCGGGTGTCCAGCCAGCGGGAGTCGGCGGCCGCCGCCCAGACGGCGCCGTCCGCACCCAGCGTCGAGAACGCGGCTTCCACTCCTGCTTCGACCAGTGACCGAACGCCGGCCTGCGGATCGTCGACTCCTCCCGTTACGACGCGAATCTCGTCCCGGTTACCCTGCACGAGATCGAAGCACGCGCGCCATTCGGGCCAGTCGTCCAGTGCCCGACGGACGCGCATCCCTGAATGGTCCGCGCCCAGCAACAGGGAGTGGATGTCGCAGAACACGGGCCCGTTGAAGTCTTCGCGTAAGCAGCGGAGCGTCGAGAGGTCGAGCTCCCAGCCCGCGATAAAGTTCACGTAGAGCGCGTCGCACTCTGCCACGATCGGAGCCAGCTCCGCCCACATCCATCCGGGGACACCTCCGTGCAGGCGCTCGCAGCGATCCGCCGGATCGTGGTAGTACAGGTCGACCCGGTTGTTCGGCTCCGGCACCTTTGTCAGCGCGTCGATGGACTCGACGCCCTCGAGACCGGATACGCGATCGACAATCTGATCGAACGCGTCACAGCCGATCTTGGCGATCGGAAC
>JAOTWC010000010.1 GCA_029863105.1 Gemmatimonadota bacterium
CCTGTCAGGTCATTCAGACGGCGATGCCGTTCTACACGCCCTGATCGACGGGCTTCTCGGAGCGGCCTCATTGGGGAGTATCGGGGAGCGTTTCCCGGACACCGATCCCGTCCATGCAGGCGCCGATTCCACCGAGCTCCTGAGGGCCGCCATGGTCTGGTTGGGGGAAGCCGGATATCGCGTGGTGAACGCGGATGTAACCGTGATCGCCGAGCAGCCGCGAGTGCAGCCTCATGCCCGCGAAATGGAAGGGCGCATCGCCGATCTGATGGCTGTCGCCGTCGGTGACATCTCGGTCAAGGGCAAGACGAACGAAGGTATGGGCTGGATCGGCAGGACCGAAGGATTGGCTGTGCTTGCGGTCGTTTCGATCGAACGGCTGGCGGGGTGCGGCGAGAGCACGCGGGACTGACTTCATGCTCGAGCAGCTGGAGGCACTACTCGGGCTGATCGCGAGCATTCCGGTCGAGGTGGCCTACATCATCGTGGGTGTCGGCGCTGCCGTCGAGAACGTGTTTCCGCCCGTGCCTTCAGATCTTGCGGTCCTCGCGGGCGGCATCCTCGCGGAACGCGGCATCCTCAACGCGAAGGCGGTGTTCCTGGTCGCCTGGTTGAGCAACCTCGCCCTGGCGCTCGCCGTCTACCTGGCAGCGTATCGCTTCGGGGCAGGTGTGTTCTCCACGCGATGGGGCCATTGGCTGCTGCGGCCGGCCCAACTCCGCCGCATGGCGGCGTTCTACGAGGAGTACGGAACGATCACCGTTCTGGTGAGCCGCTTCTTTCCCGTGTTTCGCGTCCTGGTACCTGCGTTCGCCGGGATCAGCCGCCTGGGTTTCTGGCGGACCGCTCTGCCACTGATGGTCGCCTCGGCGGCCTGGTACGGTGTCCTGATCTGGGCAGGCGCCTTCTTCTCACGGAACTTGCCTCGCCTGTTGACTCCGCTGGGTCGGGTGAACTCGACGGCGGCGATCATCGCTGCCTGTGTGGCTCTGGTTCTCGGCGTACTGTGGTGGCGAACGCGGGCAGATGAGCCCGACGACGGCCGGCCGTGACGGATCCCTCGGCGTTTCACCTCGAACAGTTCGTCGACTACCTGCGGTTCGAACGGCGACGATCGCCGGCGACGATCGATGCCTACCTGAGGGAGTGCCGGCGCCTGGTGGATACAGTCGCGAAGGCCGGACGTCCCTCTCCCGCCGCTGTCACCCTGTCCGATCTGCGCCGCCACCTCTCGCACCTCACGGATCAGGGTTTGGCACCGCGCTCGCTGGCGCGAAGCCGTTCGGCCCTGCGCACATACTTCAAGTTCCTCCTCGCCGAGGGGCATGTGGCTGTGGACCCGACCGAGGGGCTCGACGCACCGCGGCCGGGTCGGCCGCTCCCGCAGGTGATGACGTACGAGCAGGTTCTGTGCGTCCTGGAGGCGGTTCCGATCGAACACGTCCACGCACTACGCGATCGGGCGATGCTGGAAGTATTGTACGGAAGCGGAGTTAGAATATCAGAGCTCATCGAGCTTCGAGTGCGCGATTTGCGTCTCGAACAGGGCCTGGCGGTTGTGCGGGGGAAGGGGGACAAGCAGCGCTTCGTCCCGATGGGTGGGAGTGCTGTGCGGGCCGTGGGAAGATACCTTCGGGATGGCCGTCCAGCGCGCGAGCGAGGTGGCTCAAAGGGCGTGGTCTTCTTGAACCACCACGGTCGACCGCTCAGCCGCACCGGAGCGTGGAAAATCGTCCGACGCCATGTCGAAGCGGCTCGGGCGGCCGGGTGTCGGCTTGGCCACGTGACTCCGCACACTTTCAGGCATTCGTTTGCCACGCACCTTCTCGAGCACGGAGCAGACCTTGCGGCCGTCCAGGAAATGCTCGGCCATGCGGACATCGCGACGACCCAGATCTACACACATGTGGACCGCTCTTACTTGCAGGAAGAACACCGTCGATTCCATCCCCGGGGCTGATTCCGTATGAGCCATCTGTCCCGCGTGTTCCAACTGTTGCGCAACCGGCAGGCTATCCGGGGTTTCGAGGACAGGCCCGTCCCACTGGCGTCTTTGGCGCGCATCCTGGACTGCGGCCGATACGCACCTTCGGCAAAGGAGGACCAGCCCTGGACGTACGTTGTCGTGCAGGACCCCCTGGCCCGGGTTCGTCTGGCAGCGGAAGCGTTTCACAGTCCACTGGTGAGATCGGCGCCCGTTCTGATCATCGCATGCGCCCGGATTCACTCCCACGTCAGCGGGCATGGCCGCCCCAGCCACCCGATCGACGTGGCCGCAGGCGTGCAGAGCATGGCGCTCGCGGCGGCCGATTTGGGACTCGCGGCGGTGTGGATCACGGGATACCGTGAACCGGGGATCCGCAAAGCTCTGGGAATCCCGGGCGACGTGCCCATCGTTGCGATGTTGACGATCGGATACCCGGACGGGTTCGCGGCACTGCCGGAGCGACGGCCGGAAGCCGAGGTCGTCGCCTGGGAACACTGGCCAAAGGAGTCCAACTGGTGAGGTTGTCTCGTCTTCTCTTCGGTGTCGCGCTGCTGTGCACGGTGGTCGGGCCCCTGCGCGGACAGGAGATTCGGTTTGATCCGAGGCACGACTGGCCGGCGGAGAGGCGTTTTGAGGCCTTCCTGAATGCCGGCGGCTACGCTCTACTGCAAGCCGATACCGTGCTACGGTCGGAGGATCGGATCGAGGGCAATCTCCTCGTGCTCGAAGCGGACGTCCGGATCGAGGGGCAGGTAACGGGCGACGTGGTCGCAGTCGGCGGGGACCTGTTCCTGAGACCGGGGGCCCGCATCGGCGGCGGAGTACTCGTGCTCGGCGGCGGATTCTATGCGTCGCGCAGGGCGGAGATCGGGGGTGAGTTGACCTATCGGCCGAACGACATCTACGCCGTTCGCCGACGGGAGTCGATCATCCGGATCCACCCGATCCGCGAGATTCCCGAGACCCTCACCCTGCACGGGTTGTCCGGTATCACGTTTCCGAGCTACCAGAGAGTCGACGGGTGGACGTTCGGACTCGGAGCCACGGTTCGGAACCTCGCCTGGGGGTGGCAGCCCTCGCTGGAGGGCCGCCTCCGCCTGAAGACCGATCGGGGACGCCTCGAAGGCACTGTGCGACAAGCATGGTATCCGTCAGGTGGTATACAATTCGGTGCCGAAGCGGAACGCGTCACCCGGACGAACGAAGGCTGGGTGAGGGGTGACGTCGCGAACACGCTGTCCTTCCTGCTCGCCGGGGACGATTTCCGAAACTACTACGAGGCTGATCGTGTCGCGGTGTTTCTGCGGGGCACGGAGACGGCACGCTGGGGGCCGATTCTGCAGGTGGAGTGGGAGAAGGCCCGAGACCTGGAGGCTTCGGATCGGTTCGTACTGTTTGCCGCCGACGAGGCGCAGCCCAACCCGGCGATTGACGACGGTGAGACGCTCAGCGCGAGGCTGGGGACGCAGGTCAGGCGGCGCACCTCCTCGGTGTCATTTCTCGCGTCGGCTTCGGTGGAAATCGCGGACTCGACCGTCGGGGGAGACTTTTCGTACGTCATGGGCGAACTGAGGGCCGATTGGGAGGGACCCGGCCTTGCGGCTCACGAACTGGAAGCATTCCTGATGATCCGCGGGGACCTGTCAGGAATGCCGCCGCGCCAACGCTGGACAGCCGTGGGGGGGCGCGCGACGCTTCCGACGGTCCCGCTCCTGTCCGAGCGGGGAAGCCGGCTCGTATTCGGCCAGCTGACCTATCTCGTCCCGCTGGAGAGTTTGCGCGTGGGTGTGTTGGGGGCGCCGCGGTGGTTCCTCCGGGCCGCTGCCGGCGCAGGCTGGAGTGACGGCGCTCAGGCGGGGTTCGAGACAAACCTCGTCACGGGAATCCGGCTGTCGATACTCGAGGTGGCAATCGCCGTGGATCCGAGCGAGAGCGACCTGGATGCCGTGGTGTACGGCATCATGCGCTTCCCGGGAGACCTGTGAACGTGCGGGACAGAAGCGTCAGCCGCTCGTGCTTTGACAGTGCCTTCCGGACCGCATTACGTTGCGGAGCGTGTACGGATCGACCGTGAGACCCGAAACGCGCTTCCGATGACCGTCCTCTGCGTTCTGCCCGCGAGGATCGGTAGCCAGCGCATTCCCAATAAGCCGTTACAGCGCCTCGCCGGTCGGTCACTCATCGAATGGTCCTGGCGCGCCGCGCATGCCCTGCCGTGCGTCGACCGGGTCGTCGTAGCTACTGACAGCGAACAAATCGTCTCCGTTGTGTCCGGTTTCGGGGGCGAGGCATGCATGACTTCGGCCGCGCACCAATCCGGTACGGACCGCGTCGCGGAAGTCGTGCGGGGAGAGCTTGGCCGGGGCGTCGGGATCGTGGTCAACTTCCAGTCGGACGAACCCTTCCTTCCGTCCCCGGCGGTATGTGCGGCGGTGGAGGCCGTCAGACACGGGGCGGAGGTCGCAACGCTCGCGTGCCCCATCCGAAACGAACGTGAGTGGCGATCCGCAGCCGTAGTGAAGGTTGCCCGGGCGGCGGATGGCCGCGCTCTGTATTTCAGCCGGTCACCGATTCCGCACCCGCGAGACGGGGAGCCTGTGTTCGGAGTTTCGGCGAGCCCCTGGCTGCGCCACATCGGACTCTACGTGTACGGAGTTGCGGCACTGGAGCGCTGGGTAGACCTGCCGGTTTCCCCACTCGAAACCGTGGAACGCCTCGAGCAGCTCAGGGCCCTCGAAGGCGGCATCGACATCGAAGTCCGTATCGTGGAGCCGCCGGAGAACGGGATTGATCTGCCGGAAGATTTGGAACGGGCGCAGCGTCTGTTGAGTAAGGGAAACGACCACTTGCATGGGAAACAGGAGGCGCATGTCTGACAAGCCGACGAGGGAGACCCGCTTCATCTTTGTGACGGGCGGTGTGGTGTCGTCGCTGGGCAAAGGAATCGCCGCGGCGTCGATCGGCCGTCTGCTCGTCGAACGTGGGCTCTCCGTAACGATACAGAAATTCGATCCGTACATAAACGTCGATCCCGGCACGATGTCACCGTTTCAGCATGGCGAAGTCTACGTGACGGACGACGGCGCAGAGACCGATCTCGACCTGGGACATTACGAGCGATTCATCGACGAATCCCTGTCGCAATCCAACAATGTCACCACCGGCCGGATCTATCAGAACATCATCACGAAGGAGCGGAGGGGAGACTACCTGGGAGCGACGGTGCAGGTAGTCCCCCACGTAACCGACGAGATCAAATCCTACATCAGCCGACTGGCGGATGGTCATGACGTGGTCATCACGGAGGTCGGCGGAACCGTGGGCGACATCGAATCGCTTCCGTTCCTGGAGGCTCTCCGACAGTTTCGCCAGGACGTCGGACGCGGCAAGTGCGCTTTCGTGCACCTGACTCTCGTTCCCTATATCGCGGCGGCCGGCGAACTCAAGACCAAACCTACTCAGCATTCGGTCAGGGAACTCATGCAGATCGGGATCCAGCCCGATGTGCTCATCTGCCGGACGGAATGGCCGTTGGCCGAAGACGTCCGTCGCAAGATTGCCCGCTTCTGCAACGTGGACATGAGGAACGTCATTGAATCCAGGGATCTCGACTCGATCTACGAGGTGCCGCTGCGGTACCACGAGCAGGGTCTCGACGGGGCGATCGTGGAGCTCCTCGGCCTGAAGACCGATTCGCCGGACCTGTCGGCCTGGCAGTCCATGGTAGACCGAGTCAAGAATCCGTCCCGCGGCACGGTCCGCATTGCCGTCGTGGGCAAGTACACTTCGCTCGTTGATTCATATAAGTCCATTGAGGAAGCGTTGATACACGGTGGAATAGCACACGATACCGGCGTGGATATCGACTGGCTGTCGTCCGAGGCGATCGAGGGGCGGACAGACGCAATGGACGAATACGACGGCGTCCTGATCCCGGGGGGATTCGGAGGACGCGGAATCGCCGGCATGGTGGGCACGGTGCGTCTGCTGCGTGAAAACGGCGTTCCGTTCTTCGGGATTTGCCTCGGCCTCCAGTGCGCGGTGATCGAGTTCGCCCGTAACGTCTGCGGCCTCGAGGGGGCCGATTCCGCCGAGTTCGAGCCTGCCTCGCCGCATCGCGTGATCTCATTGCTGGATTCGCAGCTGCAGGTCACAGACAAGGGCGGAACGATGCGGCTCGGGGCCTATCCCTGCCGGCTGGCTCCGGACAGCAGGGTGCGAACCATCTACGGCTCCGAGGAGGTCTCCGAGCGCCACCGGCATCGGTACGAGCTCAACAATGAGTACCGCGACCGTCTGGAGGAAGCCGGCCTTCGTTCCAGTGGAACTTCGCCCGACGGTGGATTGGTCGAGATCGTCGAACTTTCGGGTCACCCGTTCTTTGTGGCTACGCAGTTCCACCCGGAACTGAAGTCGCGACCAACCAGGCCCCACCCACTGTTTGCCGCGTTCATCGGGGCGGCCATGGACCGTCGGGGCGGACGTGGCGCGGAACAGGAAACAGGCACCGGAGTGGCCCCGCCACTACCGCAGCCGGCCGGATCGCAATGACGCGCCGCGGACCTGTGTTCGCCACCGATCGTTTCCTGCTGATCGCGGGGCCGTGCGTATTGGAGGATACGGCCCTCAATCTGTCGATCGCGCGACACCTCAACAGCGTTGCGGAGATGACCGGAGCCGCGGCCGTGTTCAAGGCATCGTTCGACAAGGCGAATCGAACCAGCCTGTCGGCGCCGCGCGGCCCGGGTCTGGACATCGGGCTGGAGGAGTTGCGGCGAATCCGGGAGGAAACGGGACTGCCCGTCCTGACGGACGTGCACGAGACATGTCAGGTAAGCAGACTCTCCCGGGTAGTGAATGCGCTCCAGATTCCGGCATTCCTCTGCCGCCAGACAGATCTGCTGACGGCCGCCGGGGGCAGCGGCCTCGCGGTGAACATAAAGAAGGGACAGTGGATGGCACCGGAGGAAATGCGACATCCGGTCGAGAAGGTTCGGGCGGGCGGTGCCGTGGACGTCGCGGTCACCGAGCGCGGGACTTCTTTTGGCTACGGTCGCTGGATCGTCGACATGCGGGGATTCGATATCATGCGGCAGGCCTGTTCGTGTCCCGTGCTGTTTGACGCCACTCATTCGGTGCAGCTTCCTGCCGCCGGCTCAGACGGGCAGTCCAGCGGAGGGGAGCCGGACCATATTGAAACGCTCGCCCGAGCGGCAGTGGCCGCCGGGGCGAGCGGTCTGTTCATAGAGATCCATCCCAATCCCGCCTCGGCCCCGTCCGATGGTGCCAACATGCTTCCGCTCGAACGACTCGAGTCGCTCGTGCAGACCGTATTTCGCGTCAGGGAAGCCGTGGCGGACGGATATCCGGCGTGAATCAGGCGACGATCCCGGCGGAGCTTGGCCGGCGCATCCGGGTAGTCATTCTGGACGCGGACGGCGTGCTGACAAACGGCGGCATCTACGTGGCCGATGGTAACGGAGCTCCGTTCGAGGCCCGGAAGTTTCACGTGCACGATGGAGTGGGACTGTTGATGCTTCAGCGAGCCGGCCTGGGCGTCGCGATCGTGTCGGGGAAGCTCTCGGCTGCGGTACGGGCCCGGGCGGAGGATCTCGGAATCGAGGAAGTGCATCAGGTGGACCCATACGACAAGCTCCCGACCGTGGCGGCGATTCTGGAACGTGCTGGTGCCGACTGGGGCGAGGCGGCCTACCTGGGCGACGATCTGGCCGATCTTCCGGTGCTGCGCATGGTCGGTCTGCCGGGAGCCGTACCGCAGGCCGCCCGCGAGGTTCGGCAGGCGGCGTGCTGGGTGTCCGCGCGGGGGGGTGGCGACGGTGCCGTGCGCGAATTCGCGGAGGCTCTGCTGTCGGCTCGCGGTGAATGGGCGGCCCTGGTGGAGGGTTTCGTGGAGGAATGTTTCGAGCGCTGGGGCGGCGTTGCGCGTGGCTGATCCGATCCCGGGGGAGAGGGGCACCGACGAGCGGATTCTCGACCGAGCCCGAGACGTGCTCCGAATCGAGAGTGCGAGCGTGGCCGATCTCGAGCGCCGCCTCGGCGACGACTTCGTAGCGGCGGTCCGGTTGATCTTCGATCTGACCGGCCGGCTCGTGGTTACAGGAATCGGCAAGTCGGGTGTGGTGGCCAGAAAACTGGCCTCGACGTTCTCCTCCACCGGAACGCCGGCCGTCTTTCTGCATGCTTCCGAAGGCATCCATGGCGACGTCGGCATGCTCGTGGCCGGTGACGGGCTGCTGATGATCTCGAAGAGTGGAGAGTCGGACGAGATCTCGGGCCTGATGCCGACGATACGGCGGCTCGGCCTGCCTATCATCGTGATGACCTCCGGACGGTCTTCCTATCTGGCGCGCCAGGCGGACATCGTGCTGGACGTCAGCGTTGAGGTCGAGGCCTGTCCGCTGGACCTGGCGCCCACCGCCAGCAGCACCGCATCTCTCGCGATGGGGGACGCGCTGGCAATGGCGCTGTCCGACCTGCGGGAGTTCACTGCCGAGGACTTTGCCCGACTCCACCCGGGGGGAGAGCTCGGACGGCGTCTCACGTGGCTGGTGAGGGACGTGATGGTGAGCGGCGAGGGCTCGGTCCCTCGGCTCGTTCCGGACGACCGGCTCGACGTGGCCACGCACGCGATCGCCCACCAGCGGGGCACCGTGCCTGTCGTGGATCCCGAAGGACGGATCGTCGGCATTCTGACAGCGGGTGATCTGACACGTTTCGCGGCCGCACATGCAGATTTTCTTACACGCCGCGTCGACGAGGCGATGAACGGATCTCCTCATACGATTTCTCCAGACGCGATGGCGACGGAAGCGGCCGCCAGCCTGCGCCATCACGGCATCATGGCGCTACCCGTCATTTCAGCGGACGGCCGTGTCGTGGGCATCGTGCATCTGCACGATCTGCTGCGGGCGGGTGTCGCATGACGGAGGCGCGCCGAGGGCTCCGGTCGCTGGCCGGCGTACTGCTTCTGGTTGCTGCGTCTTCCGGGTGCAGGGATAACGCGGCGGCGTCGGGTGACGCACCTTCCATCTTCGAGGGCGGGGCGGATCAGGTAATGCTCGGGGTTGAGCACTACATGACGGCTGATGGCGTTCGTCGGGGCAGGTTGCTCGCAGATACTGCCTTGACGTTTGAGGACGCGTCACGCGTGGAATTGCGAAACCCTCGAATCCAGTTTTTCGATGAAGCGGGCGTCGACCGTGGCCTCCTGACTTCGGCGTCCGGCGAATACGACCTCGAATCCGGCGATATGACCGTTCACCGCAACGTCGTGCTGACGGGGAGCGTGCGGAGCGGTGCGCCAGCCCGACTCGAGACGGACTCGCTCGCGTTCGAAGCAGCCAGCAACAGGCTGACCACGGATGCCAGTTGGATTCTCACGCATCAGGATGGCACCGTGGAGAGAGGGGTGGGCCTCGTGACGGATCCGGCGCTCGAGAACATCGAGACACGGGACTGGAGCGTCTCGACGCCGGACGTTGAGGTTCCGCGATGAGGTACAGATGCGCGCTTGCATGGCTGGTCCCGGCGATGTTCGCGGTCGTCCTCGCGCCGCTTCCCGCCGTTGCGCAGGGTTCGCGATGCGTACTCAGGATCAATGCGGCGAGCCGGAATTCCGTCGGTGTCCCGGGCAGCCAGGGCGACTATACGACGTACCTCGGCGGTGGCACGGTTACGCTGCGGTGTGGTGACGCGGTGATGACAGGTGACAGCGCCGTACACTTCGAGACGGAAGAACGGGCGGAGATGATCGGTCACGTCGTATATCGGGACACAACCCGGACTCTGGAGTCGGATCGGCTCACCTACCTCGAAGCCAGCGACCAGGTCGTCACCGAGGGCAACGTCAGGCTTGTGAGGCTGTCGACGGGAGCGCGGCTGGATGGTCCGGTCGTCAGCTTCTTTCGGGCTGCCTCGGCCGACAGCCGGACTGTCGCCACTGGTCGCCCCCGGATGACCATCCCGGGAGATCAACCCGGAACGGAGCCGATCCTCGTGGATGCGGATGTGGCGGAGTTTCTGGGAGATGACCGGGCATTCGCACGAGGCGACGTCGTGATCCGCAGATCGGATTTCCATGCCACGTCCGATAGTAGTCGGTTCAGCCCCCAGGAAGGACGGCTGTACGGAGATCCCGTCATAACCGCGCGGGGGCTGACCCTCGCAGGCGACAGCGTTCTGACGACCTTCGTCGCGGGCGACCTGGATCTGATCCACGCCGTAGGCAACGCGCGGGCTACGGGTGACGACCTGTGGCTCCAGGCGGTTGAGATCCTTGTCGATGCCGGTCAGGAAGACATCGAACGCGCCTGGGCATTCGGCGAGGGACGGTCAGTCGGGGCCACTCCCCGGTTCGTGATTGCCGGCGATTCCCTCGAGTTCGCGTTTACGGCTGGCGAAGTCGATCGGTTACGGCAGTCGGCGAGGGCCGCGCCTTTCAGCTGAACGAGGAGCGTGATCCGGGGACGGCAATCACGGAGCCCGAAACCTCGATCGCGGCCGGAGCCGACTGGATGGAGGGAGATGTCATCCGGGGCTGGTTCGCCCGGGCCGAGGAGCCCGAGGGAGAAGGATCCGGCGAGCGCAAGATGCGTCGACTGTTCGCCGAGGGTAATGCACGATCCCTGTTCGCGGCCGCGAGGGACTCAACGGCGACTAGCCGCCAATCGAGGAATTACATGCGCGGGAGCAAGATCGATATCCTGTTCGTCGAGGGAGACCCGGACGTGGTTCTGGCGGAGCAGGCGATCGGTGTGTTTCTCGAGCCTGGCAGCGAAGGAAGCGGGGAACAGTGAGCAGCGTACTGCGTGCGGAGGGCCTCGTTCGGAGCTTCGGGAAACGTCGGGTGGTGGACGAGGTGGCTATCGAGGTGCGCCAGGGGGAGATCGTCGGACTGCTGGGGCCGAACGGCGCGGGCAAGACGACGACATTCTATATGATCGTCGGGCTGCTGGAGGCGGACGCGGGACACGTATCGCTCGATGGGGAGGACCTTACGAAAGTTCCGATGTATCGCCGAGCGCGAGCCGGCATCGGATATCTGTCGCAGGAACCTTCCATCTTTCGGCGGCTCACGGTCGAACAGAACGTGCTTGCAATTTTGGAAACCCTGAAGCTGACGAAGCAGGAGCAGCGCCGACGCCTCGACGAACTGCTCGACGAGCTGTCGATGAGCCACTTGAGAGACAGCATGGCACACTCCCTGTCGGGTGGCGAGCGCCGCCGCCTCGAGATCACCCGAGCGCTGGTCACCCAGCCCAAGTTCATGCTGCTCGATGAGCCGTTTGCCGGCGTCGATCCCATCGCCGTTGACGACATCCAGCGAATCGTGGCGGGCCTCCGGGAGCGGGGTCTGGGCGTCCTGATTACGGACCACAATGTGCGCGAGACGCTGTCGATAACGGACAGGGCCTACCTGATGTTCGACGGGAGAATCCACATTGAGGGGCCCGCCGAGAGGCTTGTCGAAGATCCCGAGGCCCGGAAGTTGTATCTGGGTCTAGACTTTCAGCTCTGAGGACTCTCGCCGCCTCCTGCCGAACACGACCAGTCCAAGCAGTATGGCTCCTGCGGTTATCGCAGCGAGCACGCCCACGCTGACATCGAGAAACTGACCCAGGGCGGCGAAGAACCACAGGCGAGGAAATCTGCCCAGGAACGTCGCGGCGAGGTATCGGCGGATCGGGTAGCCAGCCATCGGCGCAACAACTCTGATCGCCCAGTACGGGAGGAGGGACCAGCTGCACAACCATACCGTAAAGAACGGCGCCCGCTCGAACAGCTTCACGACCCGCTGTACAACCTTCGTGTCACGCAGTCGGCGCGTTCCGCCCAGGTTCACCAGCTTCTGGTACATGTAGTAGTTGATGAACTCGATGAACAACGTTCCGGCGATGCCCAGAGCCGCGATCAAGAGCGGGGGATAGAGTCGTCCGAACAGCATCAGGATCGGCTCGTAGGTCGCCGGCAGGAATGGCGCCAGGGGCCCGTTGACCCAGATGGTCACGACGACGAAGCTTACCAGCCCTCCGATTTCGGGGATGACGCGCGTGAGCAGGATGCCCAGGAGTGCCAGGGCCGCGGATACGCGGAGCAGGATGTCCCACATCCTTGTTCCGTAACGGCGAGTCAGCTTGTCGCGGAGGCTTCCCATGTCCCATCGATCCCGGGTGGAACCTCGCAGCCGAGGTGCTGCAGCAGCAGCGGAAACACGTCCACGGTACGAATCGGACCCGCAAACGGACGGTTTGCCGCAAACAGGCACCGCATGTGGTCGCCGATCAGACTGCCGTGACCCGACCTGTGCTCCGGCTTCTCCCAGCCGTCCCGAAGATCGCAGCCCAACTCAGCTGCGACGAGCAGGTCCCCGGCACGGTCGGACCGGAATAGCTGCAGCAGCTGGGCAGGGGCGTCGGGGTATCGCCGGTCCAGGCTCGCAACCAACCACTCGCGCTCACCCCGGCTGCCGCCCTCACCGAGATCGAGGATATCCGCGCCATCCGTCCGATACGTGATTCGGGCAGGATCGGAGGGTTCGGGATGCAGGTGAGCGCGGCCGCCTTCTCCGACCACGACCACGCCTGCTCCCTCGGAGGCAGCAACGAATGCCACCCCGTCCAGGGCAGCCAGCTGGCTGACGACGTCCTTGCGGACACCCGGTACCGCTCCGCTCTCGATGGCCGACAGCGGCACGCGATCCGCGCGGGGCCCAGCCGGATCGAGATAGATCTGCGCCGACCCGTTTCCGGACACCATCACCGCCGCGGCCGGATCGCGCCGCCACATCACGGGGTGACATAACGTCGGAAGGCCTAGCTTTTCCATTTCAACGGCGATGTCAGTATGACGCTTCACCGCCGACGCGCCATGATCGCTTACGATGAGCGCCAGATGGTCACCGTCGAATCCACCCCGGGCTCCGTACTCGCCGACGATCCCGTCGAATTGCCGGTACGTGGCAAGGACGGCCGGGTGCCATGGGTCATGGAAGTGCGTGACGCCGTCCACCGCCGGGAACACGGCGAATACAAGGGCATGCCGCCGGGCGGCCACCCGGGCAAGCTCCCGACCCACCGCCCGATCCAGCGATCCGTAGTTCCCGGTGTAATGGGCGGCGCTTCCCAGCAGAGCCCGGGCGACGCGTACCCGGTTGGCCGTCCGGCCCAATCCTCGAGTGAACGGGCTCGCCAGAACGGCGACATCGGCGATGCGATCGAACAGGCTCTCGAGTCCGGATCGGAGATCACCGTTGATCCGATCCGCCTGATATCCACAGTAGCTCCTGACGTGCTCGCGATCGGCCCACCACCGTCCCTTGTATCGACGCCGATCCAGCCACCGGATTCCGGGGACGTTGCACGTGCCCGGATAACAGCCGGTAAGAAACGGGAGATAAGCCACGCCGGTCGTGGAAGGGAACACGGTCGTGGCCGGAACCACACCGCCGGGGTCCAGAACATATCGACTGATATTGGGAAGGTCGCCATCAGCTGCGAGTCGCAGAAAGACGTCCTCGCGCGCCCCGTCCAGGAGCAACAGCGTCGCCCGTCGTTCGCCAGGCGGTTTCGTGTAAGCCGAAGAAATATGCATGGGGGCGGGGCGAAGCATCGGTGGATGCCCTGAGGCTGTCAACCGATCCCCGTATCAGGCACGGAGGTTGCACACTCACAGCAAAGGACGTGCCAGAACCCTCCCCGGGGGAACCACTCGACGCTATATTCACGGATAGGTAGCGAAATACCAGACAGTTCTTACCAAACAGGGGGCCATGAGCGACTTTCGAAGAGGACTCGGCCAGAGTCTCGGCATGCGGCAGGAAATGAAGATCAATCCTCGCCTCTACCAGGCGATGGATCTTCTCTACATGCCCCTTATGGACTTGCAGCAGCACCTCAAACAGGAACTCCTGGCCAACCCGTTTCTGGAGTTTTCCGAGCCGGTGGAGGATCCGGATGAAGAGAAACCGGAGGAGGAAAAGCCAGAAGACGACGAGATGGACTGGGAGGAGATCCTCCTAAACGGATTCGATGTTGGCGGTCGGCGGTCGCAATACGAGGATCGTGAAACGTTCATGCCGACGCCTGCTGCGCCACCCGACCTGTGGGAACATCTGCGCGATCAACTCCATCTGCTCACCCTCGAGCCCCGTCTCCAGTACCTGGGGGAGGAACTCATCGGCAACATCGACCGTGAGGGGTTCCTGACATGCTCGTTGGAGGAAGTCGCGGAGTCTCTCAACGACCACCTGGCGAAGACCGAACCGGAACTATGGGCTGACATGGAGCCCTACACACTCGAGGAAGCAGAGAAGGTGCTGCTGGTATTGCAGTCGTTCTATCCGAGCGGCGTGGGTGCCAGGGATCTCCGGGAAACTCTGCTGATACAGCTGCGAGAACGCGGAGACACCGACGGGCTGTCGTATCGTCTGGTGAGTGAACACTTCGAGCAGCTGGTGAGTCATCGGTGGAGTGAATTGTCAAAAGAACACGGTATCTCCGCGAAGGATGTCCAGGACGCGGCCGATGAAATCGCCAAACTCGATCCAAAACCCGGGCTCAAGTATTCTGTAACGAGTGACAACTACATTACGCCCGATCTGATCGTGCAGAAGGTCGACGGCGAGTACTACGTCTTCCACAATGACTCATCACTTCCGCGCCTGAAACTCTCCCGGTCTTATCGTGAGGTGGCGAGAGACAAGAACCAGTACCATGGGGACAACAAGGCCTTCATCGCGAAGAAACTCAATAGTGCGCAGTGGATGATCCAGGCGATCGAGCAACGACGGCAGACGATGCTTCGCGTGATGAACTTCATTGTCGATCGGCAGCGGGAATACTTCGAGAAGGGCGTGGAGCATCTGCGGCCGCTGACACTGCGTGAGGTCGCAGAGCACATTGACATGCACGAATCCACCGTTTCCCGTGTGACCAACGACAAATACGCCCAGACTCCGCGGGGTGTGTTGCCGTTGAAGTTCTTCTTTTCCAGCGGCCTGTCCACCGACTACGGCGAGGACGTGTCGGCGCGGGGAATCCGGGCACGCATCGAGAAGCTGGTGAGCGACGAGAGCCCGCAGAAGCCGCTTACCGACCAGGCAATCGTGGATCGCCTCAAGGCCGAGGGCGTTCAGATCGCCCGACGCACGGTAGCGAAATACCGTGATCAGTTAGGTATTCTCTCAGCGCGGATGCGCAAGCGAGTATGATCCGGCCGGAAGGCATGGACGAGTTCGCGGTCATCATCCCGGCTTACAACGAGGCAGCGAACATGTCCGACCTGTTCGCGGAGCTATCGGACACCTTCGACCAGTTCTCGCTCAACGGTGAGGTCGTGCTCGTAGATGACGGGTCCGACGACGGAACGTCTGAAGCAGCACGGAAAGCCGCAGCGGCGTCGGGGCTGTCGCGTGTTTCAATCCTCAGGCATCGCAACAACCGGGGAAAGACGGCCGCCATTGTAACGGCGGCACGCGCGACACGCGCTCCGGTGCTCGTCCTGTTCGACGCGGACCTCCAGCACGCGACTGACGAAATTCCACGCTTCCTGCAGGCGATCGAAGCCGGACACGATCTCGTAGCCGGACGCAAAGTGGGCGCGTATTCCAAGAGGTTCGTCTCGTCCGTCTACAACAGGCTGTCTCGCCTGATCTTCCGGATTCCGGTGCACGACCTGAACTCGATGAAGGCATTCCGGCGGTCTGTCCTGGACGATCTTCGACTCC
>JAOTWC010000220.1 GCA_029863105.1 Gemmatimonadota bacterium
GACCCCGCCGTCGAGACCGAACCCCCCGGTCCGGTGCGGCCTGACAGCGATCGTGGCAACGAGCACCTGCGGGAATTGGGCGAACTGCTGGCGGAGATCGACGCCGAGCACCCTTCCGACGAGGTGGATGACGCACTGAGGACCGATGACGGGCACCTTCAGGCCCTCAGGCGCGTGGACGAGTATTGCGCCGCAGGTCAGATGGAAGAGGCCGAGGCCGCGCTGTATGCTCTCCTGGACGAGCTCCAGGAGGCCCATCGAGCGCGTGAGGCGATGATCGTCCTCGACCGTCTGCTCGTGCTTCGACCCGATGACGTCGTCCTGTATCACCAGAAGACGGAACTCGCCCTGATGGTCAACGACCGGCGATCCCTGCTTGCGGCATATGCCGAACTGGGCGCCTGTCTACGGCGGCAGGGAGCAGACAGGAGTGCGCGCACTGCCTTCGGACGGATTCTCGATTTCGATCCGACGAACGAAGCGGCCAGGGCGGCCATCGCGGAAATCGATCGTGACGAAATTCAGCTCGAGTCCAGGGCCGCGACGCGCAAGCCGAAGGCGCGCCGGCCGCGTTCCCGGACATCTGACGCCGACCGGGCTGCCTTCGACCTCATGCTGGACGATCTCGGAATGGATGACGGGGCCGAGCCCGAGGGCCAGGCGCTCGGCACGGGGGACAGCACCGGGTCGCCCGACGGGGACCCGAAATCGGAGGCCATGTCCCGCCTCGAGCTCGGATTGGCCTTCCGTCAGATGGGCATGTGGGACGAGGCCGTCGACGAACTGAGAGCGGCCGCCCCGCGGTTGGACGATCCGTCCACCCTGCTCGAGGCGTTGGGCGAAAGCCTGCATCAGGCAGGACGCAACGACGAGGCTGTCGCCGAGCTCGAGCCGCAGCTTGAGGACCTGGAGGACGACGGCCCGATGGTCGGTGCGCTGTATTTTCTCGCTCAGGCGTTTCGTGCCGAGGGGCGGGATGCCGATGCTCGGAAGGCTCTTGCTCGCGTCGAGGCCGCCAGTCCGGGATATCGGGACACCCCGCAACTGTTGTCCGAACTCTCCCAGTAACCGTATCTTCGCGCATCCTCGGTCCGCTGCCGGTGACCCGAGACCGGGGCGCCCAACGGAGAGAAATGCTCGAAGCCGCGCTGCCCACATTGGAAGTTCTTCGCCTGCCGGTACAGGACCGTCTCGAGCGCGTGGAGTCGGTCCTGCGGGACCTCGTGACCTCCGATTTCGGGCCGATTAACGAAGTCGGCGACTACCTGTTCTCCGTTCGGGGGAAGTACCTCCGTCCCAACCTCTTGCTGCTGGCGAACGAAGTCGGTGGGAGCCCGGACCGTCGAGCCGAACGGCTGGCCGCGATCGTCGAGCTGATGCATGTGGCCACGCTGGTGCATGACGACTCCGTGGACCATTCACCCAAGCGCCGCGGTCTGCCTACCGTGAATGAACGCTGGACGCACCAGGTGGCGGTAATCATGGGCGACTACCTGTATTCGCGGGCATTGCTGGAAGTGACGCGAACCGGTCCGGTGGAAGCCGTATCCATCCTCGCCGCAGCGTCGAACCAGATGTCGATCGGCGAGATGCGGCAGCTGGCGGCACACGACGCATTGTCGACGACCGAGGCGGACTACTTCCGGCTGTGTCGGTGCAAGACCGCTTCGCTGATGTCCGCGGCGTGCGAAATCGGTGCCATGGTCGGAGTGTCGGAGTACCGCGAGCCGCTGGCTGCGTACGGGCTCGATCTGGGTATGGCGTTTCAGATCGTCGATGACCTGATCGACTACACGGTATCGAGCGACATTACGGGCAAACCGTCGGGCCTCGATCTTCGGGAGCACAAGGTCACACTGCCGCTGATCGCCGCACTGCCCGCGATGGATGCCGAGGCCCGGGCGACAGTGAGCGACTTGTTTGCCGACCCGGAGCCATCGGACGAGCTGGTTCGATTGGTCGGGGAATCTGTGCGTGAAGCGGGCGGGCTGGATCACGCCCGCGAGCAGGCCACTCGCTTCGCGCGGTCGGCGCGGTCGCGCCTGGATATCATTCCGGAGGATCCTTTCGTGCGGATACTTCGGCTCACCGTTGACTTCGTACTGGAGCGGCAGAAGTGAGTCCCGATTTTGGAGGCCGGCGCCGACCATCTGCAAGGCGCGTAACGCTGATCGTTGCCGCAGGCATGCTGCTCGGCACGCTCCTCACTCAACTCATGGCGTTGGCTCCGGCCAGTGCGGCGCGCGAGTTCTTCATTACGACCGTCGCGGCGTCGCTGGGACCGCTGACCGTTGACCTGCTGGTCGTGGCGGTCACGCTCGGTCCGCTCGTGCTTCGAGTGAACATCCTGAGCGTTGTCGGCATTCTACTGCTGGCATGGTTCGCCAGATCGCTACTCTAAGAGTCCGGAATTGTCCGGGCCCAAAGAAGGAAAGTACCTATGCTGCCGAATATAGGGATCACCGAAGGCCTGATCCTCGCGTTTATCGTTCTGTTGCTGTTCGGAGCGAGACGATTGCCGGAAATCGGCGCGTCACTCGGAAAGGGAATCCGAGAGTTCAAGAGCTCCGTGAAGGAAGTACAGGCGGACGCGCGGGTGGAACTCCAGGACACCGTGTCCAACGCAGCCCGGCCGGATGAGACCGGGCGCGAAGAACAGCGGGACCATTCCCGGGAAGAACCCGGAACCTAGATCAGCGGCGGGACCACCACCTGGTCCACATTCTGATTGAGCCGACCGCGATGATCTACGACGACCGCCTGCTCGCGTAGCGCCTCGATCCAGGCGACTGCGCGTCGCTGGGAAAGTTGAGCCTCCATCTGTGCCCGCAGCTGGCTCTTCATCACATCGAACAGCTGCGCGTCGGCCTCCGTGCGCCGATCGACCCGCAGCACTGCGAGGTTCTCTCCGGCGTCGAAAGGCCCGTCGGTGACTCCGATCGGCAAAGCGAACGCGGCACCTACCGCCTCAGTATCCCGTCCGAGGCCTGGCACGAACTGCCTGCGAGAGACGGCTTCGGTGGTTCGGAGCGGCCAGCCGCCGTCCGAGGCGAGCGTCACGATGTCGCCGTCCGCCAGGTCTGCCACCCGCTGCTCGATGAGCGCACGCGCCGTCGCGCGGAGGCGCTCGGCCCTGAGAACCGACTCGATCTGACCACGCACTTCGTCGAAGCTGAACGTGCCGGCCTCCGTGCGGGACACCAGTTCGACGATGTGGAAACCGGAACCGTTCTCGTAGAATTCGCTCAGCTCGCCGAGCTCCGTGTTCGCGTCGAGTGCCCAGTCGACGGCGACGCCCAGCGATCCAGCGCCCGGCACGAAGTCGAACCCATCGGTCAACGTTACGTCATCGCGCAGCGCCATTCCCAGCGAATCGGCGGCTGCGGCAAGTCCCTCGTCGAGTGCGATCCCCTCGAGGTCATCCATCCGGCCGAACAGCTCATCTTCGCCCTGCGGGGAGAGCGCGATCGGAAACACGATGTGTGAAACGCTGGCCGTGTCGGCCGCGCGATCCGTGACGCGCACCAGGTGGAAGCCCGCCGGCGTGCGCACGGGTTGCGAGATGTCGCCGACTTCCAGGTTGGCGACTGTCGTGTTGATCGGTTCGACAAG
>JAOTWC010000221.1 GCA_029863105.1 Gemmatimonadota bacterium
CATCCATCCGGGCCACGGGGCGGAACCGTGACGAACCATCCAAAGGTTGAACGGGTAGACGATCACGGCTCCGCTCGAAACCCGCCAGTGCAGCTTCTTTCTTACTCCAATCGCCAACCTGGCCGTCATGTACGAATGAGACGGGGCTGAGGCATCCATATTTTGCTGTCAGGTAGTCCAAGTAGCCCAGATCCCTGATCGCACCCTGGTCACCTGGCGGAAGCAGTGGTGGGAGTGGCGGGAATCTCGAACCCACCTCTGGCAAGAACCGGCTTCAGCGCCGGCCTTCCAAGTCGGTGAACCAGTCGTGCATGACCCGGATCCGGTTCGGAAAGACAGACCGCAGCGGATCAGACCTTGACCGCCTTGGCGAACGACAGGTCGATGACGGCCTGCGCGGGGGCGTCGGAGGTCAGCACGCAGACAACCTCGCCCTCCTCCCAGAACACCATCGTGCGGCCGTCGCGCTCGTACACCCGGAATGCGATACCGTCGTGCTCGAGCGTCCTCGACGGCTCCGGCAGTTCCTCGAGGGTCCCGAGGTACATGCGGCACACCATCAGGACGCCGTCGGGACCGCGGTAGGCGAACAGCGCGGAAGTTCGGCCGGCGAGGACCTCGACCCGGCCGCCGGCGATGTTGAAGCCCATCATGCCGAGGTCGAACACCCGGGCTTCGAAGTCGATACCGCGATCGACGAAGAACGCCTCGAGCGCCGCGGGATCAGCCTCGGGGAGCTCCAGGGGCAGCGAGCCGGCCTGGACCGCGGCGAAGTCCGAGGACACCGAGGCGACGATCCGTTCGCCGACCGGGGGTTCGTCGCCGCCGAACGGCAGCAAAACGACGAGCACGACGACGGCGAGGAGCGCGGCGCCGAGCGGTACGAGCCACGACCACGACCGGCCGGCACGGGGCTCCGCGGCGCGATCAATCTCGTCCAGCGCCGCACCGAGGCGGGTCGCGAGTCCGGGCGGGAGCTCCGGGTCGGGCATCGCGATTCGCACGACGCGCACGGTGCCCGCGGCCACGTCACGCTCCTCGCGGCACGAAGCGCAGGTCTCGAGGTGGCGCTCGGCCGCCTCGCGCTCGGCCGCATTGAGGCGTCCGTCCGCTAGCGCGTGGATCGCTTCGATCGGATGGATGTCGCGTTCGGCCATCGCTTCTATTCCTTCACCAGCCCGCGCGAGCGGGCAACGTTGCGCAACCGCTCGGCCAGTCGGCGCCGCGCCCGCGCCAGTCGCGATCGGATCGTGCCGACCGGGCAGCCCGCCACCTCGGCGGCCTCCTCGTAGGTCAGATCTCCCAGATCGACCAGGAGCACCGCCTCGCGGAACTCCTCGGGAAGCGCCGATACCTCCCGCTCGACTTCCGATCCTTCCCAGTCGATCGCGGGGTTAGTCAGGATGTCCGCCGTGCCTGACCAGTCCGCGATCTCCATCGGTCCGTCATCGTACGCGCTGTCAATCGACGTCGTGGCCGGCCGGCGCCCACGCCGCTTGGCCTCATTAACGTGGACCGAGTGCAGGATCTTGAACATCCAGGCCTTCGCGTTGGTTCCCGGCCGGAAGCTCGCGAACGTCCGGTACGCGCGCAGGAACGTCTCCTGCACCAGATCCGAGGCGTCGTCGCTGCGCCGGGTGAGCCGCAGGGCGAAACCGTACAGCGGTCGGGCGAGCGGCATCGCGAGCGCCTCGAACCGCCCCCGGTCGTTGTCGTCCGAACCGCCCATAACCCGCGCATTCTAACATCCGCGGCGATTCGTGGCGGACATGGGCCCGAAGGAATAATCGCGATCCCGGGAACCAGAACGGGGCCTGCGCTGTTCTGTGCCGGCGATTCGAGCGAACAACGCGTCCCACGAGGATGCAGGAGAAAACCCTCGGGAGGGCCAGGGCGCCTCTCCCACTCCGGTACAGCATGCGCTTCAAACCTGAGAGCCTGGCGGACAGCCTTGAGAGCACCGCCGACCCGGCCTTCGCCGTGGATGCTGAGAGCAAGATCGTTGCCTGGAATTCCGCCGCAAAGACGGCTCTCGGATACTCTCGAAGGCACGCACTTGGCGAGCTCTGCTTCAAGGTCATCTGCGGGAAAGATGTTTTGGGCAATCGAGTGTGCCAACGCGAGTGTCTTGTCTTCCGGAGCCTACGCGAGAGAAAGCCTGTTCGACGATTCCGCATGCGCGTTCGTGCCGGCACCGGCCATTATGTCGAAGCAGAGTGCACTACTCTCTGCAGGCTGGGTTCCACCAGTGAGGCCACCGTCAATTACTTGCTGCAGTTGTGGCCCGGTCGCGGTCGTGACCCCGTGTCTCTCCCTCGCCGCGGTGATACGCGCGGGTCAAAGGCGGCGCCATCGCTGACACCCCGTGAGATGGAAGTCTTGCGGCTCCTGGCAGCAGGCAGGAGCACGCGACAGATGGCCGAAGACCTCTACGTGAGCCCGGCAACGGTGCGAACTCACGTCGAAAACGTTTTGGGCAAGCTCCAGGCTCACAGCAGGCTCGAGGCAGTCGTCGTCGGCGCTCGCGAGGGTCTTCTCTGACCTTGGAGAGCGATTCGGCCTCGCAAGCTACGGTGCTTTCCGGAAAAGAATCCGTCAAATGGCCGATGTTTCTTCTCCATTGGAAACGCTAGGGTCTTTCTTGTCAGCAATTCGATCAGAAGGGAGACCGATGGGCTCGAAGGAATAATCGCGATCTCGGGAACCAGAACCGGCCCTGCGTTGTTCTGTGCCGGCGATCGAGAAAACAACGCGTCCCACGAGGATGCAGGAGGAAACCGCATGAAACGCTCCCTGACCCGACTGTTCCTGGCCGCCGCGCTGGCGGGCTTCACCATGACCGGCGCATTCGCCGCCTCCGCCGCCGTCGGCTCCGTTTTCGTCGCGAGCAACGCGCCCGGCGGTAACGAGATCCTGGTGTTCGATCGCGACGTAGAAGGCGGGTTGACCCCCGCGGGCTACGTCGCCACTGGCGGCAGCGGCACCGGAGGCGGCCTGGGCAATCAGGGCGGTCTGGTGCTCACCAACGACGAGCGGTTCCTGTTCGTCGTCAACGCCGGCAGCGACTCGATCAGCGCGTTCGCGATCGGTCCCGACGGTCCCGAACTGGTCGACACCGTCCCGTCCGGCGGCGTGCGGCCGGTCAGCATCGCGGTCGATCGTCGTCTGTTGTACGTCGTACATGCCGGCGGCGCGGTCGGCGCGCAGGACAGCGTCACCGGGTTCCGCATCGGTCCCCAAGGCACGCTCGAGCCGATCGCCGGGTCCTCGCAGCCGCTGAGCGCTGACTCGACCGCGCCCGCGCAGGTCGGGTTCAGCGTCGACGGTCGGTTCCTGCTGGTCACCGAGAAGGCCACGAACGCGATCTCCGTGTTCCCCGTCCAGGCCGACGATACCCTCGGTGCGGGCAGCGCCCAGCCGTCGATCGGCGCGACACCGTTCGGCTTCGACGTCGACCGGCGCGGTCGCATCTTCGTGTCGGAGGCGTTCGGCGGCGCGGCCGACCTCAGCACCGTGAGTGCCTACGAGATCGACGCGAACGGCAACCTGGCGATTCTCGATGCGTCGTCGCCGACCACCGAGACCGCGGCGTGCTG
>JAOTWC010000222.1 GCA_029863105.1 Gemmatimonadota bacterium
GCCCTGCTTGGCGAACTCGAAGTGGTCCGAGCGATAGTAGAAACCCTTCTCCGGTTCCGCGTCCGGAATCACCACCCGACCCTGTGCCTCCGCAGCGGCAATCGCGTAGTCATCGAGTTCCGAGTTCCCCAGCCCGACAACGGTTATGTCTCGGGTGGTCCCCCAGGTGATCAGCCCGTCCATGTTGATCGCGGCAACCGTACGATTCAGAGGAACGATGGGATGGCTTGCGTAGAACTTCGAGCCGAGCAACCCCTGTTCTTCCGCGGTCACGGCCAGGAACATCACAGAGCGGCTCGGTGTTTCCGCCGAAGCGGCGAATGCCCGGGCGACTTCGAGGAGACCTGCCGTTCCCGAGGCGTTGTCGCGCGCGCCATTGTAAACACTGTCCTCGCCCGCGGCGGACGGGTCGACACCTAAGTGATCGTAGTGCGCCGTGTAGATCACGTATTCATCCGGCCGCACAGCGCCCGGCAGCACGGCGACAAAGTTGCGCGATGCCGACCGGCTGATCGTGTTCCGGATCTTCAGGGATGCTGCGAGGCCGAGCGAAACTGGCGTGAAGTCCGCCGAAGCCGCGGCCCGGTCCAGGTCGTCGAAATCCAGGCCTGCCCGCGCGAACAGTGCTCGCGCCCGCGATTCGGTGATCCATCCGCCGACCTTGAGCTTCGGATCGTCCCCGGCGTCCGCGAGGCCGAACTGAGGTCCCGACCATCCCTTTTCCACCACGGCCCACGGATACCCGGCCGGTCCCGTCCGGTGGACGATCAACGCACCGGCGGCACCCTGGCGGGCCGCCTCCTCGTACTTGTAGGTCCAGCGCCCGTAGTAGGTCATCGACCGGCCCGTGAACACGTCCGGATTCTGGGTCGCGTAGCCGGGATCGTTCACCAGGATGACGACGGTCTTCCCCTCGAGCTCCAGGTCTGCATAATCATTCCAGCCGTACTCCGGCGCGACGATTCCGTACCCGACGAACACCAGCTCCGACTCGTCGAGGTCGATCGCTTCGACCACACGCTCGGTCGTGGCCACGAAGTCTGTTGTGTAGCGGAGTGTCTCGACTCTCCCGTCGCCGGAGATCTCGAGCTCCATCCCGGGACCAGGCGTGATCGACACGAGCGGGACGTCCTGCGTCCAGCTGTCTCCGTTACCCGGTACCAGACCCAGACGTCCGAACTCGGTCGTCAGAAAACGGATCGTCCTGTCCTCGCCCACCGTTCCGGGGGCCCGACCCTCGAGCGAATCGTGCGCCAGCACCGCGATCGAAGCCTCCAGGCTTCCGGCACTTATGGCCTCGAGCCCGGCGGCTGGCACCGTCAGGGTGTGTGCCTCGCCTCCGGGGTCCCCGGTGCAAGCAGCCAGAGCCACGAGTCCCAGACTCGCGAAACGCTGCCTGCCGTGTCGACTCCGCCGGGTATCCTTCACGTCACTGCCACTCGGCCAACAGATCTTCCACCGCATAGCTTGGCCTGAGATCCACCGGGACCGTCCCGTCCAGCCGATCCAGCGCGTCACGCATGTGCCGCGACATCCTGCCGTAGGATTCGAGAAATGCGCCTGCACCGTCGTAGTCCGCCGTCGCCTCGAACATCAAGTACACGGCCGCAAGCTCCGCCATCACCTCGGGCATCCGCTCGAAGTTCGCCCGAAACCGCTCCGTCTCATCGACGTACTCGATCGCACCGTGCTCAACCAGGTAGTTGAACTGCGTCAGACATCCGAGACCGTGCGCTTCCGTGGCTCCGAACCGGACACAACGGAACATGTCGGCCACGTGATCGATGTAGATCTCCTGTTGAAAGTCCGCGTCGTACACACCGCGCTCGGTCAGCACCGCCAGGCTGTGCGTGCCGGTGGCATCCGCCTTCGCTTCTTCGATTGCGGAATACCGGTCTCGCAGGCCCTGGTTGACCGTCAAATTCGGCCGGCCGGTGACGTAGTCCGGCCCGAGGGCATGGGACAGTTCATGCATCAGAACGCGAGTGAAATACGCCTCGAACCCTATCCGTCCAGCCTGTTCCGGAACGAGCACGGCTGCGGCGATGGGCTTGAGGATTCGGTCGAACTTCGCCTGGATCACGTTACGGAGCATCACCTTCTTCGATCCTTCGTTCTGTCGCACGCGCGGATCGTTCGGGAGGTTGAACGCGATCGTCTGGACGCCCTGTCTGGCGTCGCCCGCCCCATAGATCAGGTCGATCACGGAAATCGGCGACGTGAATGGGCGATCGAGATACTTGTACTCGTCAGCGATCGGCAGGGCCGCTTCCAGTGCCGGCAGTTCCGCGGCGAGGCTGGCGAGCAGTTCGCTGGCGGCTGGATCCTTGAGGCCGATGAACGACTCGAACGCCGTCTTGTAGCCGAACAGTTGATCCTCGTATACCTCGTACGGGCCGATCGTCGGGTCGATCAGGTTGTCTGTGAGCCTCATCCACGCGACTTCGCTGTCGTAATATTCGTCCGTAAGAAGAGCCCGGGACCGGGATCTGAGAAACTGCTTGAGGGATGGGTTGTCGGCGAATCTCGCCGCCTCGGCCAGACTTGCCGAGGCTCGTCCGAGGGGCTCCCGGTAGGCCTGGCTATACGGAATCGCCTGCAGCCCGGAGTCCGTGCGTCGGATGATCGTGTAGAGCGACCGAAACGCCTCCTCGTCCCCCGGATGCTCGGCGACCCACGTCTCGAATTCATCGACCGTAAGATCCTCCGGGTAATATCCGGCGCCCGGCGGACGCGGTCCGACATCGAGAAACGGCTCGTCCTCGTCGAGGTTGTCCCAGGGACCGTACATGATCTCGTAGTAGTCCCGTGTGGCCGACGCTTCCCGGCCGGTAGCCGCCGGAAGCACCGCATTCGGATTTCCGTTACCGGCCCATTTCTGCAACCGGAACACCATGTCGAGCTCGCGTGACGCTTCTACGAGATGGCGAACGACCTGCTTCTGCCGGTCGTCCAGCAGACTGGCGTCGAACGTCAGTTCCACCGGAGAGAACTGGGCGGTACGCGCCTCGGCCTCGGTCAGTTCGGGGGGGCCTGCCTCGTCTGAATCAGCGGGTGCCCGGTCCGAGCAGGCTCCGAGACCCGCGACGATTCCGATTCCAACGAATGCCGCGAACGATGCGAACCTCACACCCGGCCCGCTCACGCGGCACGCTGCGACTTGGCCCGTTCCTTCTTCACGGCCTTGAGGACGAACAGCGCCAGCCCTCCCCACACGAACGCGAGGACGGCGATCATTGTTACGATTCCAGTAGTGGTCATGGCTCACTTCCGTGTTCGGTTGCTGCCGGCGACCGGCCTCGGAAAACTACTCCTCGCCCGACCCGTCTGCTAACGGGGCGAACCGGGCTGTGAAGTGGCGGAGAAACGGCGGTTCATAGGTGATCTCGTATCCTGCCATCGATTCCCGGCGCTCGTACACGCTCAGGATCGCCTCGACAGCGTAATCGATGTGACTCTGCGTATAGACCCGTCTCGGAATGGCCAGCCGCACGAGTTCGGTTCGGGCGGGCCGTCGCTCGCCCGTTTCCGGATCCGGGGCACCGAACATCACGCTGCCG
>JAOTWC010000223.1 GCA_029863105.1 Gemmatimonadota bacterium
AGGTTCAACGGGTCCCCGGGGGGATACAGCTGGTCGTCCAGGGGATCGCGCGGGCCGCGGTGCTCGAGTACACGGAACGGGACGTGTTCATCGAGGCCGTGGTGCGAAAACTCGAAGACATGCCGCCGCTCGACGCCGCGGATCCGGCGTTTGCCGCCCTGCACAAGGAAGTACACGAACGCGCTGCTCAACTGAGCCGTTTGCGCGGAGTCCCGAAGGAAATCGTCGAGCACCTGCTCGGGTCGGTGTCCGGCAGCGGTGAACTCGCCGACCTGATTGCGTTCTACACCGAACTCGATGTGGGGGAAAAACAGGAACTCCTCGAATCGCTCTCGGTCGAGGACCGCCTGCGCAAACTCCTGCTCCACCTGCAGCGCCAGATAGGAGTGCTTGAAGCCCAGGCGCAGATTCGCAGCCGCGTCCAGGAAGAGCTGGGTGACCGGCAGCGGGAGGTATTCCTGCGTGAGCAGATGAAGGCGATCCAGCAGGAACTGGGCGACGACGTCGACACCGAGGACATCGAGGAGTTGCGAGAGCGGCTGAAAGCCCTCGACCTGGGCGATGAGGCGCGGACCGAAGTGGACCGTGAGCTGCGTCGACTGGCTCGTGTGCCCCGCGAGTCGGCCGAGGCTCAGGTCGTGCGCACGTACCTGGAAACGGTCGCCGACCTTCCGTGGAATGTCAGAACCGACGATAGACTCGATCTGGGGGACGCCCGTGAGATCCTGGAGCGGGACCACTACGGACTGGACGATGTCAAGGATCGAATCCTGGAGTTCCTGGCCGTACGGAAACTGCGCGAGGCGAGAACCGCACGATCCGAAGAATCGGCCGAGGATCGGGACTCGGAGGGCGACGAAGCCCGCGACACCAGAGCCGATCCAGCGCCTGGACAGGCCGACGATCGCAGCGGATCGACGATCCTGTTCGTAGGTCCTCCGGGCGTCGGCAAGACGTCGATCGCGAAGTCCATCGCGGACTCGATGGGGCGAAAGTACGTCCGCGTGGCTCTCGGTGGAGCCCGCGACGAGGCGGACATCAGGGGACATCGGCGGACGTACGTCGGCGCCCTGCCCGGACGGATCATCGAGGGCCTCAAGAGGGCTGGCAGTCGCAATCCGGTATTCCTGCTGGATGAAGTCGACAAGCTCGGCGTATCGTTCCAGGGGGACCCTTCGTCGGCCCTCATGGAAGTTCTTGATCCGGAGCAGAATTCGTCGTTCGTCGACCACTACCTCGGACTGCCGTTCGATCTGTCCGACGTGATCTTCATCGCCACCGCGAACTTTCCGCATCAGATCCCGGGGCCGCTGCGGGACCGGATGGAAGCCATCGAATTCGTTGGCTACACGGCGAGCGAGAAACTGGAAATCGCCAGGCGTTATCTCGTCCCGAGGCAGTGTGAAGCGAACGGTCTCGACTGCGAGCAGTTCTCCATCGATGACGAGGCGTTGAACGAAGTGATCGACAGTTACACCCGCGAGGCTGGTGTTCGCAGCCTTGAGCGTCAGATCGAACGCATCGCCCGCAAGACGGCGCACAAGATCGCTTCGGGAGAAATCGAGCGCCTGACCGTCGGACCGGGGGAGCTGAGAGAACTACTGGGCCAGCCGAAGGTCCATCCCGAGAAGAAGCTGGTCGAAGATACGGCCGGCGTCGTGACCGGCATGTACTACACGCCGGTCGGGGGCGACATCATGCTCGTCGAGTGCAGTGTGACTGAAGGCCGCGACGGGCTCGTACTGACGGGTCAGCTGGGAGATGTCATGAAGGAGAGCGCCCGGGCAGCCCTCACGTTCGCCCAGACCCATGCGGCGCAGCTTGGCATCGACCTGGATCCTGAGACGAAACGGGAGATTCACATACATGTCCCGGCGGGCGCTGTGCCGAAGGAAGGCCCGTCGGCGGGCGTGGCGATGGCTACGGCGGTGGTGAGCGCGCTGAGCGGCCGTCTCGTCGCACACGACGTCGCGATGACCGGGGAGCTCACCCTCACCGGTCGGGTGTTGCCGATCGGCGGCGTGAAGGAAAAGGTCCTGGGAGCGCAGCGCGCGGGTATTCGGCGAATCATTCTTCCGGCCGACAATCGCGGCGACCTGGACGATCTGGCGGAGGCGGTCAGAAACGCCTCAGAATTCCACTTCGTCGAATCGCTTGAACAGGTACTGGCCGTCGCGCTGCGGCCGGCGGAGGGAGACCCGCCGGAAGGATAGTCCGTCCAAGTCATTCGGGCGGGAACAGCGCCTCGATGTCGGCTGGTGTGTGGAGCCACAGGTCGGGCGTGGTCGGATTCAGCGTCGCCCTTGAGTTGGGCCCCCAAAGCACGGCCGCCGTGGTTACCCCGGCCGCGCGGCCAGACCTCATGTCATGCACGCTGTCGCCGACGTAAACCGCTCGGGACGAGTCGGCTTCGCCGGATCGTCGGAGCGCGAGCAGGACGGGCTCCGGGTGTGGCTTCGGCCTGCTTACGTCGTCGGCAGTGACCACCGCGGCAAACCAGTCCTCAGGAAGTCCACAGGCTCGCAGTCCCATTCCCGTTGCGGTAGCTCGTTTGCTCGTCGCGATGGCCAGCGTCACGCCGCGCGACCTCAATTCGCCCACGGATTCCCGGATTCCCGGGTACGGACGTACCAGCTGGTCGTGATTGGCCAGGTTGTGGGCCTGGTAGGTCTCCACCATGTCGGCCGCCATGGCGGCATCTCGAGCGAACTCACACATCTGGACGGCCAGAGGAGTGCCCATGCCCGCGATCCACCGCTCGTCGGGCAGCCGGTGACCCAGGTGCGTCTCCATCGTATGGTGATACGAGGCCAGGATCAGCCCCAGGCTGTCGATCAGCGTTCCGTCGAGGTCGAATACGGCCGTTCTCAGGCGCATGCCGCAACGTTCGCCATGGATCGCCCGTCTGCAATCCCCCGGCGATTCAGCAACTTCTGCATGCCGAAACCCGGATTTGTGTAGTTTGTTCTGCAAGTAAGTGTCGTGTTTACAGATTGTTATGCTCACAATCCCGTCGGGCACGACCCTTGCTCAATTCAGGGGTCCCCGCAGTTCGAGATTTGGGCACGAGACTCCTTGGAGGATGACCGATGGTGAGACGCAAACTTGAGAGTGTTCGCTTCATGGCCGTTGCGAGCCTGGTAGTGTTCGCGGCTGCGTGCGGCGACGACCCGACGGGACCTGGAAGCGGCGATCCGTTCGATATTGAGCAGTCGAGCCAGGATTTCGGCGTGGTCCAGACGGCATTCACGGCGAATCTCGACGTGGCCGACGACATGGGCTTCGTGCTTCCCGTGCTTGAGGGCATCGGACCGGCGGCACGACGTTTCGAGCGCGTCAGCATTCCCTCCGAGCCCACGATCCTCAGCATGGCCCGGACGACGCGTCTGAGCGTGGGTAGCGGGGCTTCCGTGCAACCGATCCTCCCGAGCGATGTGCTTGGCAAGACGTTTGAGTGGTCTGACCTGGAGGGAGGATACGTCGTATCGGCCCGCACGGGGGCGCCTCCGAACGGATTGCGGGTGATCGTTTACGATCGCACGGCCACGCCGTTCGTCGA
>JAOTWC010000224.1 GCA_029863105.1 Gemmatimonadota bacterium
CGGTGGTCTTTCACCATGGTATAGGGCTGGAGCACGTAGGAGCGAATCTGGTTGCCCCAGGCGATGTCCGACTTCGTATCCTCGAGCTTTTGACGCTCGGCCTGCTGCTCATCCAGGGCTCGCTGATACAGCGCCGCCTTCAGCATCTTCATCGCCTTTGCCTTGTTTTTGTGCTGGCTGCGCTCCTGCTGGCAGGCGACGACGATACCGGTTGGCTCGTGCGTGATTCGGACCGCCGAATCGGTCTTGTTGACGTGCTGACCACCGGCCCCCGACGCGCGGTACGTATCGATTCGCAGATCAGACTCGTCGATCTCGATCTCGATGTCCGCGTCTACAACGGGATACACGAACACCGACGCGAACGACGTGTGCCGGCGGCCTTGTGCGTCGAACGGAGAAATGCGAACGAGCCGGTGGATACCGTTCTCGGCACCCAGATAGCCGTAGGCATGCTCACCCCGGATCTCAAGGCTGGCCGACTTCAGGCCCGCTTCTTCGCCGGCCTGCGCTTCCAACACATCAACCTTCCACCCCCGCTTCTCTGCGTAGCGGGTATACATCCGAACCAGCATCTCGGCCCAGTCCTGCGATTCCGTTCCGCCGGCGCCCGGATGGACCGTCAGCAGCGCATCCCGGTGGGTGTCCGGCCCCTGCAGCATGTTGCGCAGCTCGAGCCGGTCCAGATCCCGGCCGATCGCCTCCGTCTCTTCTGCGAACTCGGTCGCCAGGTCCTCGTCGTCCGCCTCGGCCAGCAGCTGTTGAAGTTCTTCGAGTTCTGCGATGCGTGCATGCAGGTCTTCCCAGGGCTCAGTCCATGCCTTGAGTCGTCGGGACCGATCTATGACCTGGCGGGCTTCTTCCTGGCGATCCCAGAACCCCGGCTGGGACATCTGCTCTTCGAGAGGTCCCAGTGCTTGCAGCTTGGCATCTATGTCAAAGAAACCCCCGAAGTTCACTGAGGCGTTGCGCGTGTTGACGCAACTGCCCGAGACTGGCTTCGGATACCGGCATGTCATCTCCGCGGTTCGGATCCTCCAGGGCTGAGGGGCCCGGAGCATCGTTAAAAGAAAAGCGGGTCCCCCACGCGCGCGGAGGACCCATGAAACAGCGCGAGTCTAGTCCAGCCCGTCGGCACGGTCAAGCGGCCCGGACACCAACTCCAGGTCGATCTGGCGTGAGTCCGAATCGACCCGCGCCAACTGCACGATGACGCGCGCTCCAAGCTGGAACGTACGCTTTGAGCGACGGCCCGTCAGCGACCACGTCGTCTCGTCGTAGTGGTAATAGTCGTCCACGAGCGAACTGATCCGGATCAGTCCTTCGACGAGGACCTCGTCCAGCAGGATGAACAGACCGAATCCCGTGACGCCGCTGATCGTTCCGCTGAACTCGTCTCCGAGGTGCCGCCGCATGTACTCGATCTTCTTCAGTTCCACCGAATCCCGCTCCGCAGTCTCGGCCCGGCGCTCCCGCTCCGACACGTGAAGGGCCGTGCGCTCCAGGAATTCGGCATCCGAGCCCTTCGCCTGTCCGGATTTCTTGTTGAGTTCGCGAACGAGAGCTCGGTGCACAACCAGGTCAGCATACCGTCGAATCGGCGAGGTGAAGTGCAGGTACGCTTCTGATCCCAGTCCGAAATGCCCGACGTTCCGAGGAGAGTACCGCGCCTGCTTCATGCTTCGCAGGGCGACGGTAGACACCAGATACTCCTGGGGCCTGCCCGACATCTGCTGGATGAGGCGCGAGATATCTGTCGGCCGGATGCCGTCCTTGGGAAGCGGCGCACCAAACACGCCGGCCACTCGTCGGAGCGCTTCGAGTCGATCCTCCGAAGGGGGTTCGTGAATGCGGTAGAGGAACGGCAGATCGTGTTTCACGCCGTGTCGGGCGACGGTTTCGTTGGTGAGAATCATCAGATCCTCGATCAGCCGGTGTGCCTCCAGCCGTGGCCGCGGACGTATCGCGGCTGCTTTCCCCTCGGCATCCAGCTCCACCTTCGTTTCCGGAATGGAGAAGTCGATCGCTCCACGATCACGCCGCTGTCCACGCATCGACCGGCACATCTTGGCCAGCAGTCGAAGCGACTCCCCGAGCGAATCCGAGCCAGTCGACTCGATGTGTCGCTGCGCCTCCTCGTACGAGAGCCTGGCTGCGCTACGGATCACGGTGCGGGCGAAGCGGACGTCCACGACCTCTCCGGCTTCCGTCATCACGAACAGAGCGGATACCGTGAGCCGATCTTCGTCCGGAACCAGCGAGCACAGGCCGCCCGACAGCGACTCCGGAAGCATCGGGACGACACGGTCCACCAGATACACGCTCGTCGCCCTTTCCCACGCCTCGCGATCGATGCCGCTTCCCGGTTTGACGTACCATGAGACGTCTGCGATGTGCACGCCAACCTCATAGTTGCCGTCTTCAAGGGCGCGCACAGAGACCGCATCATCGTGGTCCCGCGCATCTTCCGGATCGATCGTGACCACCAGCCGATCGCGCAGATCCTCCCGGTCCACAAGATCTTCCGGGCGGATACCGCGACGCGCCACCTTTGTCGCTTCGGCCTCGAGCGCATCCGCGAACTCGAAGGGCAGCTGGTGCCCGATGAGAATGGCCAGGACGTCGACTCCCGGATCGTCAGGACGCCCCAGCACCTGCTCAATGTGGCCCACGGGTGACGGCTCCTTCTCACCCCAGCTGTCAATCCCGGCGACCACGATGTCGCCGTCGACAGCCGATCCAGCCCGGTCAGCCGGGATCAGCAGATCCCCGGCCAATGCGGGTTCCTGGGGCACTACGAACCCGTAGCCCCGTTTTGAGTGATACACGCCGGCGACCCGCGTCCAGGCTCGCTCGATCACCCGAACGACCCGGCCCGCCGGGTTCCTGCCGGGTGGACGGCGCTCGATCCGCACCAGCACATGGTCACCGTCGACCGCCGTGGCCAATTGTCGACCCGGGACGAATACGTCCTCGGCTCCCGCTTCGTCCGGGATTACGAACCCGTCCCCGGCACGGGTGGTCTGAAGGCGGCCGGCCACCAGGTCAAACTGCTCGGGAATCGCATACCGACCCTTGTTCTGACGCAGAATGAGGCCGTCGGTCTCCAGGGTCGCCAGAAGCCGCCGGAACGACCGGTAGTCGTCCTGCGGGACCTTCAGGGCACGCGCCAACTCCTTCGCACCCATGGGTCGCCGCGCGGAGTCCCGCAGATAGGACAGGAGCCGCTCACGAACGACGGCCAGCGTGTCAGGGTTGATAGGATACCGAAACCTGGAAAGGGCTGTCCGTATCGAAGTCGGAAAAATCGTCAAAGCTGCGGCCAATATCGAGCATGATGCCCTCGTACCGAATGCCAAGTCCGAGCGCCGGGCCGGTCCGCCCTTCCACTCCGGCCGAGAATCCCACGCGGAGGTAGGCCAACTGGGCATACCCGAGTTCAGCCCCCGCGAGTACGTCCAGCTGGTCGAACTCGCTCAGAGTCTGGCGCAGATCGGCCCTCGCCACCAGATCCAACCGACCACCGTCACGACCCCTCAACACGTCTGCCTCCG
>JAOTWC010000225.1 GCA_029863105.1 Gemmatimonadota bacterium
TTCCGGGACGGGATCCGTATGTGGGCTGCCGTTGGGTGAGGGCGACCGGATCCGGGAGCACGTGGGGTATGTGTCGTCTCGTGGCACCCTGTACGATGACCTCACCGCTGCGGAGAACCTGCGTTTTACGGCACGCCTGATGGGGGCGCGCTCGTCGGATCAGCGCATCGACGGGCTGTTGGAGGAGGCAGGCCTGGCACGAGCGCGGGACCAGCGCGTTCGCACCTACTCCACGGGCATGCGCCGGCGTCTTTCCCTGGCCGCCCTCAGGCTTCGCCCTCTCGACCTGGTCCTGATGGATGAGCCCTACTCGGGACTCGACACCGAGGGCATGTCCATGGTGGATCGAATGGTGGGCGAGTTTCTGCACGCCGGCACGACGGTGATTCTCGCCACGCATCAGGCCGGCGAGGCGACGAGACTCGCGACGGCCGGTTACCTCATCGAGCATGGCCGACTCGTGCCGGCGGGAGCCACGGACTGATGGCCCTCGGCAGCCGGGTGGCAGCGATCGTGTGGAAGGACCTGCTGATCGAGGTCCGCACGAAGGCGAGCTTTCATTCGATGTTGTTTTTCGCTGCGCTCGTGCTGTTCGTGTTCTCCTTCGCGATCGGACCCGACACTCCCCTGTTGAAGCGGATCGCAGCTGGTCTGTTGTGGGTGGCCATCATCTTCACGGGGATTCTATCTCTCAGCCGCACCTATCAGGCGGAGGAGGCCGGGGGAGGGCTCGAGGGACTGCGCATGGCGCCGGGAGACCCGCGGGGGATCTACCTCGGCAAGCTGGCCGGCAACATCCTTCTGCTGCTGGCGATGGAGACGATCCTGTTCCCTGCCTCCGCCGTCCTGTTTCAACTTGAAATCGCCCGCAACGCTCTGCCCCTCGCCGGCATCGCGATTCTGGGCACCATCGGCTTTTCCGTCGTGGGCACGTTCTACGCGGCGCTCACGCTGAACCTCCGCGCACGCGAGATCCTGCTGCCGCTCTTGCTGATCCCCGCACTGGTCCCGCCGCTGTTGGGCGCGGTGAACTCGACGCAGCTTGTCCTGGACGGCAACCCGTTGGGCGAAGCCGCTGTGTGGGTTCGCCTTATGGTCGCCTATGACGTAACATTCTTCGTAGTTTGTACATGGATATTTCCTGTCGCAGTGGAGGAATAAGTGGGCCGGAGTTCGCCGCTGGTGGGCTGGCTCGGTGGAGCCGCTCTGACCCTGATGCTCATCGGAAGCGCCATCGGTCTGTTCTTCGTCGCAGCGGATGCAGAACAGGGCGAGGTGCAGCGATTGATGTACGTTCACGTGCCGGCGGCGTGGACGGCGTTCGTCGCATTCTTCCTCGTGTTCATCGGGAGCGTGCTGTACCTCGTTCAGAGGGATCCGCGCGCGGATCGTTTCGCCGCAGCCTGCGCCGAGGTCGGCGTGGTGTTTATCGCCCTGACGCTCGCCACGGGCATGTTGTGGGGAAAGCCCACGTGGGGTGTCTGGTGGACCTGGGATCCGCGACTCACCACGACGGCCCTGCTGCTGGCGGTGTTCGTCGGATACCTGGCGATACGCGGATTCAGCGATGACCCCGACCGTCGGGCGCGTTGGTCTGCCGTGGTCGGCATCCTGGGCTTTATTCAGGTACCTATCGTCTATCTTTCCGTCGTCTGGTGGCGGACCCTTCATCAACCTCCGTCCAGCCCGCGGTCGGTATCGAGCGAGATCCTGTGGACGTGGATGCTGAACTTCCTCGCTTTCCTGCTGGTATTCAGTTATCTGGCAGCCCGGCGAGCCCGGCTCGCCCGCATCGAGGCGGAACTTGAGACACGGCAGGCGTACGATGTGTGACACCCATGAGACGGGGAGCGCCTGATGGAGTATGCAGTCGTCGGATACATACTGATCTGGTCGTCGTTGGGTTGGTTCGCGTGGAACACGCGGAGACGACTGGTTGAAGCCGAGAGCCTTCTGGAATCAGAGGAGTACCAATAGATATGGCGAATTCAAAGCTGGTTTGGGGGTTGCTGGGCGTGGCGGCTGTCGTCGCCTCGGCCGGCATGCTGGTCGTCGGGGGGTTGAAGGACAACGTCGTGTACTTCCTTACGCCGAGCGAGCTCGTGGCACGCGGGACGGAGGCCGTGGATCAGCCGCTGCGGTTGGGGGGCCAGGTCAAGCCCGGATCCGTGTCCTGGGATGCGGAGGAGATGGATTTGATCTTCGCGGTGCGCGACAGTGTGGGAGAAATCGGCGTCCGGTATACGGGTGCGCAGCCTGCGATGTTCAGGGAAGGCATTGGCGTGGTGATCGAGGGATCGATGCAGGGAGACGGGATCTTCGAAGCGACGAATCTGATGGTCAAGCACTCAAACGAATATAAGGCTCCACACGGGGATTCGATTCCGGAAACCATGTACGAATCGATCATCAGACCCGGAACCGTGGAGTAGACTGAGAGTGATTAGCCTGATCGGTTCTGCCGCCGTAACGGCGGCCTGGCTGGGATCCGGCGTGCTCGCCCTGCTGGGCTTGGCAGCCGGTTACCGGCGTAGTCCGGAACTGTTGCGCGGGGCGAAGTACGCCGCCGCGTTCGTGTTTGCGGCCATGGCGACGGCGATCGCTGCCATGGAATATGCGCTGGTGACGCACGACTTCAGCGTTGAGTACGTCGCGAACGTCGGCAGCCGGGAAACCCCGCTCTACTACTCGGCGATTTCGCTGTGGAGCAGCCTGGATGGCTCGATCCTCTTCTGGGCGTTCATCCTCGCGGCTTATACGGCCCTGGTCGTTTTCGTACAGCGCCGCTCCACGTCGCGTCTGTTGCCGTTCGCCCTTGGCGTTCTGGGCCTGGTGGGCCTGTTCTTCTACGGGCTCGTGGCGACCGTCGCGAATCCGTTCGGCGTCGTGTCACCCGTACCGCTGAACGGTCCCGGGCCCAACCCTCTGTTGCAGAACCACCCGCTGATGGGCCTCCATCCGCCCCTGCTCTATCTGGGCTACGTAGGTCTGGCTGTCCCGTTCGCGTTTGCGATCGCGGCGCTGCTGAGCGGAAAGGTCGACGAGGAGTGGATTCGGACGACCCGCCGGTGGACGGTCACACCCTGGGCGTTTCTGTCCCTCGGCATCATCGCAGGCGCGTGGTGGTCGTACGAAGTGCTGGGGTGGGGCGGCTACTGGGCGTGGGATCCAGTCGAGAATGCGTCCTTTTTGCCCTGGCTGACGGCGACGGCATTTCTGCACTCGGTAATGGTCCAGGAACGCCGGGGCATGATGAAGACCTGGAATCTCACGTTGATCATCGGAACGTTCCTGCTCACGATGTTCGGGACGTTTCTCACGCGTTCCGGCGTGCTGGACTCGGTGCATGCCTTCACCGAAGGGTTTATCGGGCCACTGTTCCTGGGTTTCATCGCCGTGGTCACGCTGGTTTCCCTTACGCTGATCGCCTGGCGGGCCGACCGTCTGCACTCGCCGGGCTCACTCGACGGCGTCGTATCGCGGGAAAGCTCGTTCATCCTGAACAACCTGGTGTTTGCCGCCTTCACGTTCACGGTTCTTCTGGGCA
>JAOTWC010000226.1 GCA_029863105.1 Gemmatimonadota bacterium
ACCGGCGTTCATCCGCAAACCACCTCCGACACTACCGGGCACCGCCTCAAGGAAACTCCACCCGGCACGCGCGGACCGCCGAGCCTCCCCGACGAGCGTCGGCAAACCTGCGGCCGCACCCGCCTCGATCCACAGGTTACCGAGCTCCATGTATGCGAATTCACCGCCGAGAACGACGACGGCTTCGTCGACACCGGAATCAGACACGAGGACGTTTGCTCCCCATCCGAGCACACGGACGGATTCCGGTGACACGTCACGCAGCGCGGCCGCGAGTGCCGACCGGGTCTCCGGCCGGCCGAACCTTGGCGTCGGGCCGCCGATTCGATAGCGCGTGTGCGCGGCGAGGTTCACGTCAGTCTCCCAGGGCATCGGTCGTCACCCCGCTCGCTTGACGGGCTGCTTTGTGGGCGAGCGCGGTCACGTCACCCGCACCCATGAACACAAGAGCGGTCGGGTCGTCGCCCGACATGAGGGTTCTGACTTCGCCCGGCCTCATCGCCTCTATCCCGGGAGCCGCACCGATGATCAGATCACGGTCGACACCGACGATCGGCGTCTCACGCGCCGCATAGATCGGGAGCACGAGCGCGCGATCCGCACCGGACAGGGCATCCGCAAAGGCGGCTGCCTGGTCTCGTGTGCGGGAATAGAGGTGTGGCTGGAAGACGACGATCAGTCTCCGGCCTGGCCAGGCTGAGCGCACGGCTCCCAGGCTGGCTCGCACCTCCGTCGGATGGTGGGCATAGTCATCGATCAATACGAGGCGCTCGGACTCGAACAGCACCTGCAGACGACGATCCGCGCCCTGAAAGTGCTCCAGGCTGCCGGCCAGCGACGTCGAATCCGCCCCGAACCACAGGGCGGCGGCGAGGGCGCCCGCCGCATTCTGCGCGTTGTGGGCCCCCGGAGCTCCCAGTCGGAACGGGAGCTGAATATCCGGGGTGTGCAGAAGACATGACTGCCCAGAGCGACTCGAGTGTACGACCGTCACGCGGTAGGTCGCATCGGCTGCGAATCCATACGTGCGGGCATGCTCCCGCCTCGCGGCGAGGCGCATCGCTCCTGGATCGTCGGCACACACGAGGAGCTTCTGAGCGCGGCATGCGAAGTTTTCGAACGCGGTCTCGAGGGTCTCCAGGTCGCCGTAGCAGTCGAGATGTTCAGCTTCCAACGACGTGATCACCGCGAGGTCCGGATCGAGTTCCAGGAAGGAACGGTCATACTCGTCCGCTTCGACCACGGCCAGGTCCCCGGAACCGGGCCGCATGTTGGCCCCCCACTGAGGCACGTGACCGCCGACGAGGGCCAGGGGATCCAGGCCGCTCTGCTCCGCCGCGAGGGCGACCATGGCGGTGACCGTCGTCTTGCCGTGCGTACCCGCGACTGCGACGAGACGCATGTCGTTGACCAGCGCCCCCAGCGCCCTCGCTCGCTTGAGCGTGGGAACCCCCGCGGATCGTGCTGCGAGCAGGGCGCCGTGCGTCTCCGGCAGCGCGGAACTATAGACCACAAGCGCTGCGCTCGACAGCCGACCGATGTCAGCTTCGGGGAAGATCCGTACGCCCTGCTCCTCCAGCGTCTTCGCCGCGTCGTCATCCCGATCCGAACCGGATACCCTGTACCCCGCAGCGATGAGGGCCATGGCCAGGGCGCGCATGCCGGCACCCGCGATTCCGAGGAGGAATACGGAACTGCCTTCTGCCGGAAGATCGGCGCGCCGCGGCAATGCGAGTTCAGTCATCGTCATGTGCCGCTCCCGCCCCGGACCGCGCGAGGTCGAGTACGTCTGCCGCGATCCGGTCGGCCGCATCCGGACGTCCGCGTGCACGCATTGCATCCGACATCGCCCGCAGCGCCGAGTCCGATTCGAACAGTTCGAGAACGGAGGACCAGAGCGCGCCTGCCTGCGCGGGTTCCTCGGCGAATACACGTGCGGCGCCAGCGTCGGCGAGCGCCACGGCATTGCTCCGCTGGTGATCTTCCGCCGAAGACGGCAGGGGAACCAACAGGGCGGGTATCCCTGCAGCCGCCAATTCCGACGTGGACATCGCGCCGGCCCGGGAGATGGCGAGGTCGACTTGATCGAGGTTCTGGCCCAGCGCGTCCACGTAGGACACGACCCGGATTCGATCGGCCCAGGATGTGTGGCGGACAGCTGCGGATATGGCCTCGTGATGGGAGGGGCCCGAAATCCAAACCATCGTGACCCCATCCGGCCAATGGATCGCACCCGTCAGTTCGCGCAGCAGCAGTTCGTTGAGGCCGCGTGCACCCTGGCTCCCTCCCGTGACCAGGAGCGTCCGACCAGCCGGCCACTCGAAGTCCGTGACGGCCGCGGATTGGCCGGCAACCGCGACGGGGTTCCCATGTTCGAGTATTTGCGTTTCGCGACCCGGCTTCAGATGCTTTACTGCTTCCGGATAGCCCAGGTGGATCTGTGCCACGTGCGGTGCCAGTACTCTCGTGACCAGGCCGGGATACGCGTTCTGTTCCTGCAGAACCGCCGGTGTGCGCGCCGCTATCGCCCATGCCAGGGCGGGGGCGGATGCATACCCCCCCGTACCCACGGCAACGTGCGGTTTGATCGTGCGAAACGCTTCCGCCATGCCACTCAGTACTCGGGGTGCTGAGGCCACGATTCGCCAGTTGCGCCAGGGCCGGGACCGATGAAGTGGCTCTGCTGCCAGAAGTCGGTAGACATACCCCGACTGGGGCAGGATCCGATGTTCGATGCCCCGTTCCGCGCCCACAAGCATCAGCTCGCACTGGGGCTCGGCGCGGCGCAGGGCCGCCGCGATGTTGAGGGCCGGATACAGGTGCCCCCCGGTTCCGCCGCCGGCGATCAAGACGCGCGTCACCATCAATCAGCGCTTCCATGCGGTAGACACGTTGAGCAGGATCCCGGTGGCTCCAAGCATCAGAACGAGGTTCGTTCCACCCGCGCTGATGAACGGCAGGTTCACCCCGGTCGTGGGAAGCAGCCCGAGCGCTACGCCCATGTGGGCGAATGCGGACAATGCGACGAGACAAGTGATTCCGATCGCCAGCAGACGACCGTGCACGTCGGGAGCGCCCCTGGCGATTCGGAGACCGACGAGCGTCCACGCCACGAACAGAGATATGAGCGCTGCAGCGCCAAGGAATCCCCATTCTTCAGCTATGATCGAAAAGATGAAGTCGTTCTGGGGTTCCGGCAGATACGACATCTTCAGGCTGCTCTGGCCGAACCCCACTCCGGTAACGCCGCCGGAGCCGATGGCGATCATCGATTGGCGGAGCTGGTAGCCGCTGGTCGCCGCCACGGACGATGGATCGAAGAACGTGGCCAGATAGGCGCGTACGCGCTCTCGTCGATAGGCGCTCGAAAGAGCCGCCACCACGCCGACCGGCACCATGGCCAGAACGACGATGGCGAAGTGGGTGAGCCGGGCCCCCGCCGAAAACAGGACGGCGCCCGCGAGAACGGCAATCCACAAGGCGGCCGAGAAGTGTGGCTCGAACAGAACGAGAAGGCATACGACGCCGACGACGAGACCGAT
>JAOTWC010000227.1 GCA_029863105.1 Gemmatimonadota bacterium
ACCTGGGACTCGGGCGACGTCGAGCGCGTAGGGTTGTGGCTGACGTCTCGGTCGAACGAACTGCGTGTGCCGTCGAAAGGTCCGGTGACCGGAATCGAGCTCGATCCGGACGTGAAGCTGCTGATCGAGGTGCTCGAAAACGACCCCTAGATCACCGCCCCGGTGATCGCGAACGCCACGACCGCGAACCCTCCCGCGATCAGCGCGTAGGGCAGTTGCGTCCGCACGTGCTCGATGTGATCCGATGCCGACGCGAGCGACGAGACGATCGTGGTGTCGCTGATCGGGCTCGCATGGTCGCCGAATACGCCGCCTGATAGCGACGCCGCAACGAACGGCGCCAGCGGCAGCGACATCGCCGCCGCCACGGGCACCGCGATCGGCAGCATGATGGCGAACGTTCCCCAGCTGCTGCCGGTCGCGAACGCGATTCCGGCTCCGGTGAGAAAGATCAGCGGCAGCAGGACGGGAATCGGCACCCGGTCGCCAGCCAGCCGTGCCACGTACTCGCCCGTGCCGAGTTCCTTCGTCACGGCTCCCAGGGTCACGGCGAGCAGGAGCACCAGCGCCATCCCGGTGAGCCCGCCGGCTCCTTTCAGCGCCACCATGCTCACGTCTTCCATGCTGAGCAGCTTCTGCACGATGGACAGAACGGACACGGCTGCGATCGCGGCCAGCACGGCCCACAGCACGGACAGCGACCCCGATCCCGCCATCAGGTCCCCTTCTCCCGTGATGTACATCGCTGTCGGCATCATCAGTACCATCACCGCGATCGGCAGGACCATATTCCTCGCGCGCAGCGGGACCCCCTCCTTCGGTGGCGGCGCGATTTCGGCAGGATCGGCGAGCGCGATGGCGTGTTCCCAGTGAAGTTCGCCCTCGATGGTCCGCAGCCGGGCAGCCTCCATCGGTCCGACGTCACGCGAGCGCGTCGCCGCGAACAGGGCCACCGCGATGGCTGACAGCGCATAGAAATTCAGCGGAATCGACGCGATCAGCACGGGCACGGCCGGCTCGACACCGAGGCCGATCAGCAGGCTCAAGATGTAGGCGCCCCAGGCGTTGAACGGGATCAGCGTACACACGGGAGCGGACGTGGAGTCGATCAGATAGGCGAGCTTCTCGCGCGACACCTTGAAGCGATCGAACAGGGGACGGCAGATGGAGCCCGCGACCAGCACCGTAATGTTGGACTCGATGAAGATCACGAGACCGAGCACCCAGGCAAGGACCTGTGCGCGACGACCGGATGTCACGAAGCGACGCCGTTCCACCCATTCCACGAACCCCTTCACGCCGCCGTTCGCCTCGACGAGGGCGATCAGTGCGCCGATCGCGAACGTGAACAGGAGGACGGCCGCGGTCCCTGAGTCCGTCGCCTGGGCAAGCGTGCCGTCGATCGCCGCGGCAACGCCCGTGAACGGGTTCCAGCCCGAGAGAATCGTCCAGCCCATCCAGATCCCCGCGGCCAGCGACAGGTAGACCTGCCGTGTCCAGATCGCCAGGCCGATGGCGAACAGCGGGGGCAGTAGCGAGACGAATCCGGTATCTATGAGGGCCTCCGGTCAGGGGAGCGCCGCGCTCAGGGTGCGCGTCCAGTTCGACCCAAGAAAGGCGGCAAGGCCGCTCGCGTCAAACACGTCCGCCAGGGCGGCCGACAGGTCAGGCAGACGTGACACGTCATTCAGCCCGTCCGGGAGCGCCCACATGCCGTCGAAGTCCGACCCGAGGCCGATGTGTTCAGGTCCCACGATCTGGACCGCGTGGCGTACGTGAGCCACGACGGCCGACATCGGCAGTGTGCCCACTTCGGTCCGCACGGCCCGGGCCAGTTGTTCGGTGTCCACGAACTCGCGGGCGCGCAGCGGGGCACACCGGGCCTCGAACTCCGCGTCCAGATGGCCGTTGAACAGCGATACGCCCGCCAGACCCCCCGTCTCGGCAATCGCCTCGAGGTGTGCGTCGGACACGTTTCTCGGCAGCGGGGCGAGGCGCCGCATGCCCGTGTGGGAGGAGACCACGGGTCTGCCCGCTCGCTCGAACACGTCCGCGGCGGTTCCATCGGAGGCATGGCTCAGGTCGACGAGCACGCCCAGCCGCTGCAGGTGATCGACGAGTCGACGGCCGAAGCCGGTGAGTCCTCCGTGTACCGCGTGACCCGAGGCGTCCGCCCACGCGGTGGAATCGTTCCACGTGAGCGTCAGGCATCGCATCCCCGCGTCGAACAGCTCGTCGACGATCCCGAGATCGTTCTCGATGGCGTAACCGCCTTCCACACCGATGACGGCTGCCACCCTGTCGTCCGGATCGATCAGATCGGCCGCCGACAGGACGACGCGGAACGACGGATGTGCGTCGAGAAGGGTGCGCAGCTGTTCCACTCCTGCCCGGGTGCGTCCGGCCGGATCCGCCTCCGACGGGTCGATGAACACGGCGAAGATGCCGCCGTCGAGACCTCCCTCGCGAATGCGTTTCAGGTCCATGTGGCCTCGGCCGGAGCGGTCATCCAGCGGCTCACCGCGGCTCAGCGGACCCGCGAGGTCGTTGTGGCCATCAAACACGAAACTGTCGGCGTGCACCCGACGCGCGGCCTCAGGGGTCAGACGGCCCATCAGCAGGTAAGCCACGGACTGCGGTTGTCGGTGAACCGGTAGGGGAGATCGGCGGCGCGGCTGATACCGATACGCGGACCGCGCGCGACATGCCGGTCGGGAACCGGCTCCCCGGGACAGATGCGCAGCGGCGCAGTGTCCAGACGATGTCGCTGGAACTCGGGTCCCACGGCGAACGCCTGGGTGAGGCGCCCGGGCCCGTTCGTCAGGTCAGCACGACCCGATCGACGTCGGCGCATCGTGTCCTCGCCTACGAGAGGTTCCAGGGCGCGGATCAGGACACCCGCCGGAACCCCTTCCGGCTCCGCGACCGCGTTGAGACACCAGTGGATCCCGTAATTCAGGTGGACATAAGCGGTGCCCGGCGGCCCGAACAGCGGGTCGTTGCGGTACGTGCGGCCGATACGGGCCGCCGCGTGCGAGGCCGGGTCGTCCAGGCCCGTGTAGGCCTCCGTTTCGACGATCCGGCCGGCCACGAGGCCGTCCGCGGCATGATCGCGCAAGAGAACGCAGCCCAGCAGGTCGCGCGCTACATGAATCGACGAGCGAGCGTAGAAGGCCGGCTCCACCGGTCAATCCGCGCCGGCGGCCTCGCGCTCAGCCTTCCGCCCGTCGATCACGGCTCGTGCGCGATGTTCAGGCAGAAGTGACTTGATCCGCTCCGGGTGATCGTCGATCACACCGAGCAGGCCGTCACCAAACTCTTCGTACAGTCGCTCCGCCGTCCGGCGTCCGACGCCCGGATACGCCTGCGACATTCGTTCGATCTCGCTCCGGTGTTCCGATGACGCCGCGCCAGAACCCGCCGCTTCCGACCGCGCAGGCGCCTCAGCTCTCGATGGACCCGCCGGCTTGAATGGCTCGGTCGATCTGGATGGCACGGCCGGCTTCGACGGCGTCAGCGACGCAA
>JAOTWC010000228.1 GCA_029863105.1 Gemmatimonadota bacterium
CCAAGCTTTCGACGCGGTCCCGCGCCACCTGTTCGTGCCCGAGGCCGTCCGCCACCGCGCCTACGAGGACGTCGCACTGCCCCTTGGGCATGGACAGACGATCTCGAGGCCAGGCGTGCATGCCCTTCACCTGCAGCTTGCGGAGCTCGGAGGCGGAGAACGGGTTCTGGAGGTCGGCACCGGATCTGGGTTTCAGACGGCCCTGCTGGGGCACTTGGTCGCGGAAGTCTTCTCCATCGAAGTAGTGCCGGCTATCGCGGATCAGGCGGCACAGGCCCTGGCTGATTTCGGGGCGAGCCGTATCCAGTTGCGGACAGGCGACGGGAGCGTCGGCTGGCCCGAGCACGGGCCGTATGACAGAATTCTCGTCGGAGCCGCAGCGCCGGCCATCCCCGGAGAGTTGCAGGAGCAGTTGTCAGACGGCGGACGGATGCTGATTCCGATCGGCGACGACAAGGGTCAGGAACTGCTTCTCGTCGTCAGGCATGGAGTCGAACATGAGATCGTCACCGTAGACAATTCGCGATTCGTGCCGCTGGTGGGGGAGGGGGGATGGTGACGCAGGACGGGTCGGGACGGAACGCAGTGCGACGGCTGTATGACTGGGTGTTGGGGTGGGCCGATCGGCGAGGAGGGGTGTGGGCCCTGTTCGGGATCTCGTTCGCCGAAGCATCGTTCTTTCCCATACCGCCCGATGTGCTGCTGATTCCCCTGGCCTTGGGGCGACCACGGCGGGCGTTCTGGTTCGCACTCGTCTGCACGGCAGGTTCCGTACTCGGGGCCATCGGCGGATACCTGATCGGCAGCCTGTTGTTTGCCTCGATCGGCCAGCCCATCCTCGAGTTATACGGGGCGGTCGATCAGTACGACGAGCTCGGACGGATGTACAACGACAATCTCGTGCTGACGCTCGGCACAGCGGGGTTTACGCCGATACCTTTCAAGGTCTTTACGATCGCGGCGGGAGCGTTTGGCGTCGCATTCCTACCGTTTGTGATCATCTCGGCGCTCAGCAGGAGCGGCCGGTTCTTCCTCGTGGCGGGACTGATTCGCGTGTTCGGTGAGCCCATCCGCGGGTTCATCGAGAGGTGGTTCAACCTGCTGTCCATTCTGTTTGTCGTGCTCCTGGTCGGCGGTTTTCTGGCAATTCGCTTCCTGTTCGCAGGACCGTAAGGCAGGTGCAGCGACGTTGCACGGGAGTTGAGCGCCGTCCGAAGCCTCGTTGACGAGGCTTGGCCGATCCGGCAGTTTGGTGGGCCGGCCGGCAACCCTCCCGGCGGAGGCTCGCAGACCGGCGGATCGGACAACAACACTAAAACGTTTTCGCACATATAGTTACGCAACGTAACCTCAATTGTCATAGAAGCAGGATACATGGCCAGATCGATACCGAAGGAATCCAAGCGCGAACAGGTCGACACCGAAGACCGAATCATGGAGACGGTGGCGGCCGTCACGCTGTGGGCGCAGAGGAATCGAAGGGCCGCGACGATGGCCCTCGTCGCCCTTGTCGCCATGGTGGCAGCCGGCGTCATCTACGTGCGCTACAGGGCAGACATCCGGGAGCGGGCGGCCGTCCGATTGGACGAAATCCGCCTGTCCACTCAGGGCGCTCCACCGGAGCTGATGCGTGAAGAACTCAGCCTGTTCATCACACAGTACGGGGGCACACCGGAGGCCTCGGAGGCTCGCGTGTATCTCGCAGAGCTGGAACTCCGCCGGGACAGCCTGGACGCGGCGATTCGGACTCTCGAACCGGTTGCCGACCTGACGAACCCGACGCCGATCGGCTACCACGCGGCTGCGATGATCGCGGCCGTGCAGGAACAGCGCGGGGACACCAGGGCGGCCATGCAGTCGTACCGGCGTCTCGAGGAGGCCGCCTTGTATGGCTACCAGAGGCGGGCCGCCCGTGCGGCACAGGCTCGTGTTCACGATTTCGCCGGTGAGTATGCGGAGGCTGAGCGTATCTATGCAGACCTCGCGGAGGATCCCGACGCGGCGAGCGACGGTGCGTTCTATGGAGTCCTGCTGGGAGAGGTCCGTGCCCGAGCTCGAACCGACGCGCCTCCGCCTCAGGTTCCGCGGATCGCGCCACCGGCAGAAGCGGCCTCTGAGCCGGAATAGTCCTTAGGGCACATAATATATCTTACGTTAACTAGCCGGATGCGTGTCTGCCCGGAGTTTCTTCCCTCCTGAGGATCTCGCCGGGACTACAGGCGTCGAAACAGCGACGCCATACGTAACGCCCACACGCGCCACACGGCTTCCCGGACGATCGCGCCCGACATCTTGCTTTCGCCCTGCTCCCGGTCTACGAAGACGATCGGGACCTCCACGAGCTTCATGCCGTTCTTCCACGCCCGGAAGTCCATTTCGATCTGAAACGCATATCCGGTCGACCCGACCCGTTCGAGCGGTATCGACTCGAGCGCGTTGCGGCGGAAGCACTTGAACCCGCTGGTGGCATCCGTCAGCGGGAGACCGGTGACCCAGCGGGCATACTTGTTTGCGTTATAGGACAGCAGGAGCCGGGACATCGGCCAGTTGATCACGTTCACTCCACGCACATAGCGCGAGCCGATCGCGAGATCGGCACCTGAATCCACGGATTCGAGCAGGTCGGGCAGGTACTTCGGATCGTGAGATCCGTCGGAGTCCATCTCCAGCAGGTATTCGTACCCCGCAGCGAGACCGTACCGGAATCCCTCGAGGTACGCGGTGCCGAGACCGAGCTTCCCTTCCCTGTGCAGGACTGTGATCCGATCCGTGCCAGCCGCCAGGTCGTCGGCCAGGTCACCCGTGCCGTCCGGGGAGGCATCGTCGATGATGAGAACGTCGATACGATCGTCCTGGGCCAGAACATCGGGGACGAGTGCAGCGAGGGTTCCCGACTCGTTGTACGTCGGCATGACGACGAGCGCTCTCCCGCTACCTCTCACGTCGACGGTCATCCCGGCTTCTGATCGCGGATTTCCCGCCGCAACTCCTCGACTTCCTCCCTGAGGGCCGCCACGAGCTCCGCGATGAGACCCGCCACGAACAGCAGGCCACCAAGGATCAGCAGGAGCGTTACGAGAGTCAGAAGAGGTCGGAACCCCGTCCCTGCGACGAACCGCAGGTAGAGTGCTGCGAGGCCGACGATGCCCCCGAGGGCGAACAGTGTGAAACCCGTGAGCCCAAAGAACAACATCGGCTTTCGGCTGAATACGAGTTGGAACCAGACCGCCAGGAGGTCGAGTGTTCCCACGAGAATCCGCCGCCGGCCGGAATACTTCGACTCGCCATGCCGCCGGGGCAACAGCTCGATGTCGATTTCACCAATGCGGTAGCCCCTGGCGTGGGCGAGGACTGCCAGGTAGCGATGCCAGTCCTGTCGGAGTCGAAGATCGTCGAGGACAGACCGCCGGAATGCCTTCATCGAGTTCAGGTCGTGCACCGGAATCCGGAAGATCAGGCGAGACAGCCTGTTGTAGACGGACGAGACGAACCTCTTGGAATACGCGCCCACTTTGCGTCCG
>JAOTWC010000229.1 GCA_029863105.1 Gemmatimonadota bacterium
GGACCGGGTCCTGGTCCTGGACGGCGGGTTGATCTCGGAGACCGGATCGCACGCGGAACTGGCGTCGGGCGACGGGCTGTATGCCCGGTTGTATCGCGGACAGCTGCTGGAGACGGCACTGGTGACCGGCGAGGAGGCCGTCCTCTAGGCAAACCGGTTCCCTACCCCCCAGCCTCCAGTTGCCGCACGTCGGCCAGCAGATTCGGCATGTTCTGCGGCCCCAGGTAGGTCTTCCTGATCACTCCTTCTCGATCGATCAGCAACGTGTACGGATAGCCCGCCGCAGCGAACGTGCCCACAGCCTGGTTCGTCGTGGTCCTGAAGATCGGATAGTTGATCGCCATCTCCTCGGCGAATTCGGTGATCGCCTCCGACGAGCCGGAATCGACGGCCGGGCCGAGCACCGTCCCGCCGATCTGTTCGAGATACGGTTGCAGCCTCACGAGTTCCGGGATTTCGCGGATGCACGGCGGGCACCAGGTGCCCCAGAAATTCAGAATCACGACCCGGCCGCGATAGTCGGCCAGGAGCTTCGATCCCCCCTCGAGCGTCTCGAACACGACGTTCGCCGGCGTTGGAATCGCCAGCCACTCCGAAACTGTCGGACGCAGTAACCCCTCGTCCGACAGGGCCGCGGTCGCGGCATCGAGCCGCTGTCCGGTCCGATACCCGAGCGCCGCCGCGCCGGTGATTGCAGCCACGGCGAACACCGTCAGGGTCAGCCTGCGCCGGTTCATGTCTCTCCGTCGGTTATCAAAGCAGGTTTGCCAGATAAGCGGTCGCTACACCCAGATAGTTCCCCAGGGCGTAGCCGATCAGGGCCAGCATGATCGATATTGGAACGAGTTCCTCGCGATGGTAGGCCGCCGCCACGGGCGCGCTCGCCGCCCCACCGACGCCGGCCACGCTCGCCACGGCCGCCATGCTGACATCGAGGCGCAGCAACTTCGCGCCCAGCACCGTGATCACCAGGTGAATCCCCACGGCCATGAAACCGGCAGCGATGAACCACTGCGCGCCGGCCATCCCGGCCAGGTCCGCGCTGGCGCCGATCATCGTCATGTAGATGTAGACCAGGGCCATCGCCATCGGTTCCGTACCCGGCACTTTCCGCAGGGGGGTCGCGGACAGTCCAATTCCGAATGTCGTCACCAGCAGGATGGTATAGGTTCCCTTCGTCAGTACCTTGCCGACCTCCGGGATGTAACCGGCCAGCCAGTTCGCAGCGAGGATGGCGGCGAACGACCACGCCACGAGCGTCAACAGGCCCGGAAAGGTCACCTCGTGTCCCTTCTTCTGGACGTCGCCGCCCGCCGCGTATCGCGCATCGATTTCCTCCTGCGTAACCCCGGTGAATCGGTTGAACCAGGGCGCCCAGCGTTTGCAGGTGAGAATCAGCGGGAAGTACACGAGGTAGACGAGATTGTCCACTACCACCACGATCCCGATCAGCTCCTCGGGAGTGCCCAGACCTTCGGCGACAGCCGCCAGGTTGCCCGTCCCGCCGATCCAGCTGCCCGCGAGGGCACCGAAGCCGGACCACGCGTCTTCGGGAAGTCCGCTCTTGAATATCCCATACGCGGCCACACAACCAATGACGATGCCCACGGAACCCATGACGAGAACCACGGCCCCGCGCCAGGCCACGCGCATGGTCTGCCTGATGTCGATGTCCAGCAGCATGAGGACGATGAACATCGGCACGGCAAAGGCGCGAAACGTGCTGTAGATCGGGCTCGATCGGGGGATGATCGAGAACTCGACGCCGGGAATCGTACCGAGGTTGCTGAGCAGGATCGGAGTGAGAAAGATCCAGATGATCGCCGGCAGGACGTCGAAGATCTTCCATTTGGTCTTCCTCTCGAGCCACAGGAAGAATACCGGCACCATCGTGATGACGGCCATTACGCCGAACAGGTCGGTGAACAGCGGCTGTCCGTCCATGCGTGCTCCGCGCGAGAGGATCCCGAACGCTCGAACCCGCGTCGGAATCCAGTTCCGGCGCGGGCCAAATGGTGCTGGTTTAGCGGGGGAACGTCAAGCCGTGACGAGCCGGTCGCCCGTTGGCTTCGCTTCCGTCGCGCCAGGCGACGGATCATCGACCTGACCCAGCACCGCCAGTTCCTCGGCCTTCCCTTCCTTCGTCACGTGGCGGCGAATGAAGTGGCTGAGATCGTCGACCAGAGAATACATGACGGGCACCAGCACGAGGGTCAGGAAGGTGGCGAACGCCAGGCCCGCGATCACTGCGATGGCCATCGGACCCCACCAGGCCGCCTGCACTCCACCCCAGTAGATGTCCGGTGAGAGTCGCGCGTACAGCCCCTCGAAATCGAAATTCAGTCCGATCGCAAGAGGCACGAGACCCATGATCGTCGTGATCGCCGTGAGAATCACGGGCCGGAACCGCGTGAGGCCGCCTACTACCAGAGACTCGTGCTCGCTCATTCCGTCGCGTTCCCGCAGAATGCGGATGTAGTCCATCAACACGATCGCGTTGTTGACGACGATGCCGGCCAGGCTGATCACGCCCACACCGGACATGATGATGCCGAACGGCATCCGGAAGACGACGAGCCCGATCAGCACGCCGATCGTCGACAGCAGTACCGTACTCAGGATGATCACCGGCTTGAACACCGAGTCGAACTGCGACACGAGGATCATCCCGATCAGGAACACGGCCATCATGAACGCACCGGACAGGAAGTCCTGCGATTCCTGCTGGTCCTGCTGCTGACCCGTGTAACGCACCTGGTACCCCGGCGGGAGCGAGGCGACGAACCCGTCGAGCGTCGCCTGGACTTCCTCCAGAACCGCGTTCGCGTTGTTCCCGGCTCGGACGTCGGCAGATACGGTCACGACCCGGTCGAGGTCCTTGCGGTTGATGCCGCTCGGGTTCTCCTCGATGCGCCACGACGCCACCACCGGCAGCGGAATCTGCTCGCCCATTTCGGTCACGATCGTCAGGTCCTCGAGCGAGCCGATGTCATTACGATGTCGTTCGGCGAGCCGAACGATGATATCGTACTCGTCCTTCCCGTCACGGAACTCGGAGGCGTCGGTCCCGTTGATCGCGCTCCGCACGGTACGGCCGATTTTCGCCGTGGTGAGCCCGAACAGCTTGGCCTTTTCCCTGTCGATGTCGATCTCGAGTTCGGGGCGCGAGTCGGACAGATCGCTCTCCAGACCGTCGAGCTTTACGGCAACCGGCGCGTTGGAGAGCACGTTCACCGCGCGTTCGCCCAGCTCCCTGAGCAGTTCCACGTCCTCGCCCGCGATCTCAATCGTTACGGGCAACCCGGACTGCGGGCCGCTGGAGGGTTTGTCCACTTTGATCGCAGCACCCGCGAGGTCCGTCCCCACGTTACTGCGCATCCACTCCAGGGTTTCGAACGCGTCGATCTGAAGATCCTGGAAATCGTGCAGGTTCACGGCGATCGTCGCGTAGTGTTCCCCCGTTTCGTTCCCGAACGTGCCGATCTTCATCCCCGTCGTCGCGACAACGGATTCGAAATCG
>JAOTWC010000230.1 GCA_029863105.1 Gemmatimonadota bacterium
TGCCACCTTCATGGCATCCGGGCTGTCCGGGTTCCGTGTTGCGCTCAGACTGCCGTCCTGATCTCTCGCAGATCAACCGCCCTATACGGTACCGTATGGTGTTGCGCGCGTGTCATTTAAGCTTCTCCGATATCGTCCGGCGAAGCTGTCATGTTGTTTCAGGCACAGCACTTGCAAATAGCCCGCCTGACAGTACGGTCCCGTATGGCACTCGGTACGGTCAGCGGGCTCTGGTAAAGACACGTTGTGAATTGTACGGCCTCGGAACCGGGCGTACCAGACGTCCCGAAACCGACCGATCTCACACAGGAATGGAGTCATCAGCGATGAAAACCCCCCTTCTCGTGACCGCAATCGCAGCGCTCGCCCTCGTGGTCGTGCCCGATGCGAACGCACAAACGAACGTGAACACGACGCTGAGTTTCACGATGCAGCAGCGACTGTTCCTGGACGTGGACGACGCGGCCCTCGTGTTTCCGGATCCCACGACGGCTGACCTCGATGCCGGCCTCACGCAGACGGTGGCGCACAACGTGGAGCACCGCGGCAACGTGGACCATGTCATCACGGTGGCGCCGTCGACGGCGACATGGAACGTCCCCGTGTCGTATCCCGGCACCAAGCCGGCCGATGACCTGGAGTGGTCCACCAACGCGGGAACCACCTGGAATGTCGTGTCGGCGGCGGTAAACGTCGGTACTGGTGTCCGTGGAGGCGCCGGGCTCAATCCCGACATTCCCGTCACCTGGCGCGCGGCGGTCGGCTACGACGAGCCCGCTGGTGCGTATAACATCGTCGTCACGTACACGTCGACGGCCAACTAGGCACGCCAGTGCAAGCCGCGAGAAGTGGCGTTAGCGGCCGGCGGGCGCTCATGGCGCTCGTCGGCCTGCTTCCGTTGGTGACTCCGATGGTGGCCCGGGCGCAGTTCGCCGTGCACCCGGTGATCGTCCAGGTCGCGGCGTCCGATGAGGCCGCCGACGCGATCATCCAGATCGACAATGAGAGCGACGATCCGATGCAGTTTCGGATCTACCTGATGGATTTCGACCAGCATCCCAACGGCGATCATGCATTCGCGGAGCCCGGCACCGCACCCCGAAGTTGTGCCAGGCGCGTGGACGTCGCCCCCGGCGCGCTCATGGTGCCTCCGGGTGAGCGTGGGCTCGTCCAGGTCAGGCTCCGTCCCGAATCCGGGGCTACGACGTGCTGGTCGATGGTATTCGTCGAAACGCCCTCGACCTCCGCGACCGGCATCAGGATCAACCAGCGCATAGGCGTCAAGCTGTACGGCCTGAGCCGAAACGCGGGCCCGGAGGGAACGCTCACGCTGGCCGAGGCATCTCATGCCGGCGATTCTGTCGACGTTCGCTTTCGGTTCAGCAATCCGGGTGACTGGCCGGTGCGGCCCGCGGGAGCCGTCGAAATCCGCGATCTGACCGGATCTGTCGTAACCACGGTGCCCGTTCCGTCGTTCAGTGTCCTGCCGCTGCGGGAGCGGATGGTCCGCGTTTCGGTGCCGGCTGCTGAGCTGGCCGACGGACGCTATCTGGCTGTGCCCATCCTGGACTTTGGCGCCGAATTCCTTGCGGGCGCCCAGGTGGATTTCCGCCTCGGCGACTGATGGGCCGCCGCATGCGCATCCGCCCGGCAGTGATTGGCGTGGTCGCCTGCGTCGCGGTACTGACGCCATCGACCGCGGCTGCGCAAGCCGCTTGCGACAGCGGCGGAAACGACCGGCTCCGGATACAGCTCCAGCCGGGAGCGATCGACTACGGTGTCGTTTCGTCCGCCGACCTGGACGCGGGACAGGTGCTCGTCGGTTCGATGAGCGTCCGCGTTCAGCCGCGCAACGGGAGAGTGCGGGACTGGGTTCTCTGCCTGCGGGCTGACCGGGCCCTGTTCGGGCCCGGCCAGAAGTCCGTGGACGACGTGGAATGGCAGGTCGCCGGATCTCCCGCCTGGCAGCCGGCTTCGACAGCCGGTCAACCGGTACTCCAGGGGAGCGGCAACGAGCGGGTTGTCGTGCTGTTTCGAGTGGCCGTCGGCTGGGAGGATGCACCGGGCGACTACTCGGCTCCGTTGACCTTCATCGCGTCCGTTCAGTGAGCTGGCGAACGATCTGCACCCTGCTGGCGGTTTGCGCGTCTCCTTCCCTCGGCGCCGCCCAGGTTCAATCTGCGGCCCCGTCGAGCCTGGCAACCCTCCCGGCCGTCGTTCCATCGGTAATCGCCGACGCGGCGATTGGGGGAGATTCCGTCCGGTTCGCGATTCGAACGTTTGACGGATTTCGGCTCGTCAGCGACACGGAGGGCCCGGTTGGGCTGCGAGCCGACGACCCTCACGTGCTGCCTGTAACGGTCAGCCTGGGACCCGATCTCGCCGCCGGAAGCCACGTCGCGGGACACGTCGTATACACGGCACCCGGAATCGCCGATACCGTCGCGCTCGAGCTTCATGTCGAGATCCGACGTGGACTGCTGGTCAGCCTGGCCGGCGAGCAGCGGGCCGCACCGGGCTCGCGTTTGCGTCTCCACTACGAACTCGCGAACTCCGGTAACGTGGCGGACTCGGTGACCGTTGATCTCGAGACACAGCTGGGCCGGGTCCGCGGCGGAGCCCGGACCATGCTCCTGCAACCGTTCCAGACCGTGCAGGGGGAATTCGAGGTGGATGTCGCGCAGAATACGCTGCCGGGCCCATCCCTCGCGGTCCTGAAGGCCACCGGAAACGAGACGGCCGGCTTCGCCTCGCTGGAAGTGATCGTGGGCCGTGGTGAGGAAGGGTTTCTGGCGTCGCTCGTCACCGTTCCCACCCGGTTGTTCCTCGGTTCGTCGGCGCGTTCAGGAGACGTCGGGTCCGCGTTCGGGCTCCAGGCTGCCGGAGATCTCCGGTCGGGTCTTCGTCTCACGGTCTCGGCCCACGACTCCCGCGACGAGACAAGCGCGTTCGCGTTTCGGGGGCTCCAATTCGGTCCCCGGTTCAGAGCTCAACTGGCGTCCCGGTCCTTCAGCACCCAGCTCGGAGATGTCGCCTCTCGGACGGCCTCGTTTGCGGGCTACCGCCTCCAGGGCCGTGGCGGCATGCTGGAAGTCGGCGGTGGTCCGCTGCGGTTCAGCGCCCATGCGGCCCGACCAGCGGGAGACGCTGGCCGCCCGGTGGGCGGACACCAGCTCGCGGGCGGGTTCGACGCTCGCACACCTGACGTCGTGGTCGGCCTGCGCGGAGTGCACGAGCGACGAGACGAGGAGCTTCTGGCGCCGGCCCGGGAAATGCGTTCCGCGTACGTCCGCCTGGAACCGGCTCGGCCGTCGATCCACGCGTATTTCATCGAGGCCGGCTGGATGGCTCTGAAGAACCGATCGACCGGCGCGGAAAACAGGGGCCCGGCGATTTCGGGCAGGTACTCGTATCGGAACGGATCGACGATCGTCGACGCGCAGCTGCGCCGCCGACCCACGGTGGCCGGCGTTCGATCGGCAGGCGCCGACGAGCTTCGCATCGGGGGCCTGTCCGA
>JAOTWC010000231.1 GCA_029863105.1 Gemmatimonadota bacterium
GGCCATGCCTTTCAAGCTGCTGATGCCGTCGTGATCGGCGATACACCGGCCGATATCCACTGCGCCAGGGTCGCCGGCGCTCGGGTGCTGGCCGTGGCTACCGGCCGCCACTCGGTGGCCGAACTGGCAGCTCATGCGCCCGATGCGGTGATGCCGGACCTGACCGGAACAGATCGAGTCATGGAGTTTCTGCTCGATGGCTGACCAGGTCCTGCGACTGGACGTGTTCGTCCACGGGGCCGGTGTGGAGCGCGGCGCGAGCGTCCAGCGTGAAACCGACGGCGTACGCTTCGGTGAACGGTTCGTACCCTGGTCCGAAGTGCGGTGGGTGTCTCGCCGATCGGGCATGGTGCTCATTTTCGCCGAACACGTAAGTCTCGCGATCCGTGGGAGCCCGACGGCACTCGCTACCCTGCACGAATGGCTGGCGCAGGGTATGAATGACAGCGAACTGCGCGAACGGCTGATTCAGCAACTGGGACACGAAGTCGTCCTGTTCGTAGCGGGCTCCGCGGTCGAAGGAACCCTCGGCGGGGCGCCGGTTCGCGGTCTGTTCCTCGCGGCGGCGACTCGTCGGGCTCTCCATCTTCTTGCGGGGTCCGATCAGCACACCATGGAATGGCCCGTGGATCGCGTGAAGCGCCAGATAGCCCGGCCGGGAGAGGCCGGTGGAGACGCCGTCCTCCTGTCCCGGGGCGATGACCAGCTTCGCCTGCGATATCTGTTTCCGGACGAAATCGTGTCGCTGGCCACGGCGTGCCGTGAAACCCGTGCGCCAGCCCGGCGCATGCCGAATCCGTCGTTGGAGTTGTTCAGGCGGAAGGAGGTGTCGCCACCGCCTCAGGCGGACCTGCCGGAACATTCGGCGGCGGCCGGTGCGTTGCACGAAGTGGCCGATCGCGCCGCCGCCAACGTACCGGGCGAGCTGCAGGTTCGGGCGCTGATGGAGCCCGGTTTCTTCGAGTCCCATTTTCTGGAACTTGGTGAAATTGCCCTCGGACCGCTCATCCTCCGAAAGTCAGCTGCCTCGACGGCCGACAGCCTGTGGAAAGCAGCCGAAGCGATGGACGCGGCCGGCCTGCGTGAGGACACTCGCGCGGCAGTGGCCTCTGCGGCCAATCGGATGCTGGATGTATACCGCGGTGAAGCCCAGAGGCTCGCCGACGTCCGGGCCGTCGACCTCGAGGCGAGAGAGAGGCGCGTCGCCCTGATCCCGGATGCGATGAGAGACCGACTTCTGGACCGCATGCAGGCGCCCTTCGACCGGCTGTGGTCCCGATTCGAAGGCCTCGACAGCGAAGGCCGGCTGCTGATCGGAGCGCTGAATGAGTACGCCGAGGGATCGCCGGCCGAGGATGACGGCCGAATGGGGGCGGCGGCGGACCAATGGCGTGCTACGCTGGCCCGACTCGACAGCGGCTACGTGGGCGCCTGGCGCGAGCTCGTCGAGGAAATTGAGAAGACATGGTCGACCGATCTTCTGCCCCGCCTGGTCCAGGTGGCGACCGAAGAGCGCAGCGGCGTCCCGGAGTGGGTACAGTTGATCGTGCTCGGCGTGGTGACGCTGCTGCTCGTGGTGGCACTCGTCGTGGTATTTGTGGTATGAGGTCGAGTCCAGGGAGACGATCGGGATTGTCCGCCGAGAACTGCACAAGGAGCCTGAACGTTGGCCAACAGCAAGAAGTCGAAGCACAGAGCCGGTAAGAACCAGCCCTCCAGGAGCGCGGCCCGTTCAGGATCCAGCGGAGGCAAGGGGTTCTACCTGCTTCTCGCAGGCCTGGTCGTCGCGGGCGCCGCCGCCCTGGTTCTGGCGCGCGACACGGGCGGGGGCGACGCTCCGGTGCTGGCGCCGCTCAGCGTGGCCGAGACGACGGCCCCGGCGAGCGCCGATGCGGGCGTCGCCATTGGACCGCCGGACGCGCCCGTGACGATCGCGGAATTCGCGGATTTTCTGTGTCCGTACTGTCGCACGTTTAATTCCGTGGTTGGCAAAGCTCTGCGTCGCGACTTCGCAGGTCCGGATGGCCCGGTGCGGTGGATCAACTACGACTTCCCGCTCCACCAGACATCTTGGGCGCCGGCGCTCGCTGCAAGGTGCGCGGAACAGCAGGGTCGGTATTGGCAGATGCACGACCTGCTGTATGCCATGTCTGATGACTGGAACCGGGAGGCCAACCCGAACGGCAAGTTCGTCGAGATCGCCGAGACGGCGGGCGTGGACAAGGACGCCTTCCGCACCTGTCTGGAGAATCGCTCGGGGTTGCAGGAAATCGGCGCTGCACGGCGCTACGGTGAAAGTCTCGGGGTCAATTCAACGCCCTCGCTGTTCATCAATGGGCGTTCCATTCCGGCCACCCGCGAGTTCTTCAGCTACGCGGGACTCGAGAAGCTGATCCAGCAGGAGCTGGCGGCCGCGACGACCGGGTCCGAGTGACCGTGAGCCCGGTAACCCGACACCGGGGTGTCGCGATCCTGGCCCTGATCGGCCTGTTCGTATCGGTGTACCTGCTGCTGTACCACCTCGGCTACTACGGCATCCTGCGATGCGGGACAGGATCTTGTGACGTGGTGCAGTCGTCCAAGTACGCCGATTTTCTGGGGATCCCGGTTCCTGCCTGGGGAGCGGCCTGGTATCTCGCAATGCTGGTTCTGGGCTTGATGCTCGCGGCGGGCCGATCGGAAACGAGCGGGCCAGGCAAACTCGCCGCTGTCGCGGCGACGGGTGGCCTGGCCTTCTCGATCTATCTGACGGCTGTGGAACTGTTCGTCATCCACGCCATCTGTCGGTGGTGCGTGGTGAGCGCGTCGCTCACCGTGGGAATCTTCTTGCTCGTCTCTCCCTGGCGGCTGTTACGCCGTGGCCCGCCAGAATCCCTCGAGAGCCTCGCCGTCGAGTGACGTCTTGAGCTTGTCGAACGCCCGGTTGCGAATCTGACGAATCCGCTCCCGCGTGACGCCCAGTAGCTCACCGATCTGCTCCAGCGTCATCTCCTCGCCGTCGTCCAGGCCGTAGTACAGCACCAGGATCTTGCGCTCCCGTTCCGTGAGGTAGCTCTCGAACATGCGCTCGAGAAACTCCCGCCGTGCCTGTGCCTCGACATCGATCTCGATGTCGCCCTCGTCGGCTCCCGAAAACCGCTCCCCGAACGAGGCGCTGTCGCGGTCGGACTTGTCGAGGGGCGCATCAAGGCTCAACTCCGCCGACGCGACCCTCCGCAACGCCCGCACCGTCTCCACGGGCTCCTTCATCTCATCGGCGATTTCCCTGTCCGTCGGAGAACGTCCGAGTTTCTGGGTCAGGGCCGTCTCCGTCCGGGAGAGCTTCACCAGATTGGAATTCTGGTTCAGGGGAATGCGCACGGAGCGCGTCTGCTCCGCCAGGGCCTGCAGCACCGTCTGGCGAATCCACCACACGGCGTAGGAAATGAACTTCACGCCCTTCTCCGGATCGAACTTCTTGACCGCCTTGAGAAGGCCCTCGTTACCGATACACACGAGCTCGGCGAGGTTCAACCC
>JAOTWC010000232.1 GCA_029863105.1 Gemmatimonadota bacterium
CCGGACTTCGACTCACTCGTCGCGGGCATGGACGTGTTCCTGGCCCGCGCCAGACAGATTCCGGGTCTGGTGAACGTGGACACGAATCTCAAGGTCGACAAGCCGGAACTCGAGGTGTCCTACGATCGCGACCGTGCGGAAGACCTCGGCGTGGCCGTCGCCGACATTTCCGGGACGCTCCAGACGATGCTTGGGGGGCAGAGAGTCGGCACGTTCACCCGGGACAGCAAGCTCTACTACGTCGTGCTGCAGCTCGAGGACGAGGATCGAGCCACGCCGGCTGACATGACGAACATCTATGTGCGGGGCCGGGACGGCGCTTCGGTCAAGCTCGACGCGGTGGCGTCGATCACCGAAGGTGTCGGTCCGACTCAGCTCAGCCACTTCGACCGCGTCCGATCGTTCACCCTGTCGGCCGGACTCCAGCCTGGTTTCACGCTGGGCGCGGCGATCGACTCGTTGAACGCCCTGGCGGCGGAGGTACTGCCGCGGGGCAGTACGACCGCCCTGGCCGGGGAGTCGCGGGAACTGGAGGACAGCGGCAGCGCGCTGTACTTCGCGTTCGTCCTGGCACTCATCGTTGTCTACATGGTGCTCGCGGCCCAGTTCGAATCGCTGATCCATCCGCTGACCGTGTTGATGTCGGTGCCGCTCGCGGTGACCGGAGCCCTCGTAACGCTGCTGATCACGGGTTCGACGCTCAACATGTTCAGCCAGATAGGCATGATCCTGCTCGTCGGACTGGTGACGAAGAACTCGATCCTGCTCGTAGAATACGCCAACCAGCTGAAGGACCGCGGCAAGGAAACTCTCGAGGCGGTGCTCGAGGCGGGACGCATTCGCCTGCGGCCCATTCTCATGACCTCGGTGGCGACGATCATTGCGATGATGCCGATCGCGCTGGGGCTTGGAGCGGGCTCCGCCAGCCGAAGGCCTCTCGGGTATGCGATCGTGGGAGGAATGCTGTTCTCGACCGTCCTCACGCTGTTCCTCGTGCCGGTCGTCTACGTGCTGCTCGATGAGGCCAGGGTGCGCTTGAGGCGGCGAAGCGAGGTACTGGCCCCGGTGCGGGCGGAGAGTCCGTGATCGCGGCCCTGGTCGTGGCGGTTCAGGCGACGGCGGGGCTCGCCGTTGCGCCGATGTCGCAGGCTGGTCCGCCGCGAGACACCCTTCCTGTCGTGACCCTGTCGGAAGCGCTCGAGGCGGCGGCTCAGGTAGATCCGAACTACGTCGCGGCGCTGCGGCAGGTGGGCGACGCAGCCTGGATCCGGCGCGGCGCCTGGTCGGCATTCCTCCTGCCTTCGATCAGTTTTCAGTGGTCGCTCTCGCAGTTCTCGCCCGAGCAGTTCAACATCGGGACGAACTCCGTGACCGACCGTCTGACGACGTTCAACCTTCAGGGTTCATACGATTTGTTTCGTGGGGGCGCCAAATTCCACGATTTGGCCGGGTCCGCGGCGGCGGTCGAGGGGTCTGTCGCCGGCGAGCTCCAGGCTCGGTACCAGACGGCACTCGGCACGGAGGCGGACTACTACGACGTCATCGCGCAGCGTCAGCTGCGGACCGCGGCGGAGGAGCGAGTCCGGCGGGCTACGGAACAGATGAGCGTGGCACGCGCCCGTGTTCTGTCGGGGGCGGCGGTCCAAACCGATTCCCTGCAGTTGTTGCTCGAGCTGACCAGGGCACAGGTGGACGAGTTGATCCAGAGTTCGGCGCTCACCATCGCACGCCTGCAGTTGGGACGGCGGGTGGGGCGCGACGGTCCGGTGGATGCCGCGCCGCTGGATGCCACCCCATTTCGGGAGCTCCCGCTCGCTCTCGGCGCCGCCGTCGAGGAGGCGACCAGGTCCAGCCCGGCCCTGCTGGTGGCCAGGGCCGAGCAGCGGCTCGCCGATGCCGCATTCAAGAGCGAGCGGGCGGCGTACCTGCCGCGGCTGACCCTGTTCGGCAGCTGGCAGGGGTTCGATGACGACCTGATTCCGGATGCCACGAACCGCACGGTCGTCGGCGCCGCGCTGTCGCTTCCCATCTTCGACGGCGGGGCAAGGGAACTCCGCGTGTTTCGCGCGAGCACAGCCCGCCGTGTGGCCGATGCTGCGGCGGCGGATGCCCAGCGGGCGGCCGCTCGAAACGTGACGGAAGCGTACGAAACATACACGACCGCCCGGGCCACGACGGACCTGGCGGAGCGTGGCGTGACGGTGGCTCGCGAGAACTTGCGGGTGCAAACCGAGAGATACGGGGCCGGTGCGACGACGATCATCGACCTGATTACGGCTCAGGTGGATCTGACGGAAGCGGAAGTCGCACTCGTCCAGGCGCGGTTTGCGACACGACTGGCCTTGGCCGGGGTCGAAGCGATCCTCGGGCGGCGGCTGTTCTGATGTCGGAGAAAATGGGAGTCGAGGATGACATGCTGGGGTTAGCAGTGCGAGATGCAACGATGCATGGGTGGCGTTCCCAGGCGGCGGTTGTCCTGCTCGCGGGACTCGTCGGCGCCTGCGGTGGCGGTGATGAGGCAAGCCAAGGGGGCGGCGGCCCGCCGCAGATGCCGGTCCGTCTTGCCGTCGCGACGATGGATACGGTGATCGACGAGATCAGGGCCACCGGCCAGATCGAGGCCGTCCAGGCGATCGAGCTGCGGCCGGAGGTGTCCGGGCGGCTCCAGCAGATTCTGGTCCGTGAGGGCGTCGAGGTGCAGCGCGGCACCGGATTGTTCAAAGTGGACGACGCAGAGCTCCAGGCCGAGGTAGCTCGACTGGAGGCCGAAATGGACCTCGCAACACAGGCGCTCGATCGCACACGCGAGTTGCTGGCCAGAAATGCTTCGTCGGAGGCGGACCTGGAACGGGCCGAAGCCACGGCTAGAAGCACTCGTGCGCAGCTCGAGCTTCAGCAGACCCGGCTGCGCCGGACGGTAGTCCGCGCCCCGTTCGCCGGGGAGGTCGGGGAGCGTTTCGTGAGCCTCGGCGATTATCTCACGCCGGCTTCGCCGCTGACGACGTTGCAGACGGTGGATCCGCAGCGGGCCAGGTTCGACGTGCCGGAGCGATATGCCCGGGTTCTGGCCGAGGGCCAGAGTGTGACGTTCAGCGTGGCCGCCATCCCCGGTCGAGAGTTCACGGGAATCGTCGACTTCGTAGATCCGCGCGTTCGGCTTCCGGGTCGGACGATCATGGTGAAGGCACGCGTGGCAAACAGTGACCGGAGCCTCAAGCCCGGCATGTTCATCGAGGTCCGGCTGGCGACCGACGTGCGCGCTCAGGCCGTCGTGATTCCGGAAGAGGCGGTCCTCCCGCTGCGGGGGTCCACGTTCGTCTGGATCGCGACGGATGAGAACACCGCCAGCCGGGTCGAGGTCGAATTGGGTGTCCGTCGGCCGGGTGCGGTCGAAATCGTCAGCGGAATAGAGGCTGGACAGCGAGTCGTGACCGAAGGACAGGCTCTGCTGTTCCCGGGTGCAGGTCTCATGGTGATGGGTGGCGAGGGCCAGGATGGCGCCTCCTCGGCGGAG
>JAOTWC010000233.1 GCA_029863105.1 Gemmatimonadota bacterium
GACATTTCGAGAATGAAGATGTGCGCCACATAGAAGAAGAAGGCCGTCTGGCCGAACACGAGCACCGGGTTGTTCGGATTGACGTCGACCGACCGGCGGTTCTCCAGGGCGAACAGTCCCGCCATGATCACGCACATCAGGCCGAGCTCGAGGGCTGTAAAGGCGACGCTGGGCGGGTACTTGCTCACGTGCAGCCACTGGATCCATGAGCTGTCGAGTCGCATGAGCTGCTGGTTTCCGAACGTATTGAACCCGCGCATCACGCCGTACAGGGCCAGCGCTCCGACTCCTGTGCCGGCCAGGAGGCGCACGGTGTCGGCGTTCCAGCCCGGCGACTCTTTCCGCACCAGCAGCCAGCGGCCGAACACCCAGCCGAAGGCCATCATCGCCAGCCAGGGCAGCACGGGATACCCGGTCAGGAATGAGTCCGGAATCCCCAGGGCACTCCACGGGCCGAACGCTTCGAGGCTCGTGTCGAACCCGCCGGCGCCGAACAACAGCGCGCTCAGGACGGACGACGGATCATTCGGAACGAGCAGAGCGTCGGGCAGAAACCACTCGGCCGCGAACAGGATCCCGATCCCTCCGGCCAGCAGCGCCGGACTCGGGAGCCGCCGCAGGGGAATCATCAGAATCATCGCGACGCCGATCGCATACATGACCTGCAGCAGGATGGTCCCCGGAAACCAGAACAGGTTGATGAAGAACAGGTCGACGCCGAGAATGATCAGCCCTCGAACCAGCAAGTCCCTGTCGATGCTGCGGGAGGAAACTCCGCGCTGCCTTTTTCGCTCGATGCTGAGCGCCAATGCGGTGCCGGCCAGAAACAGGAACGTCGGGGCGCAGAGGTGGCTGAGCCACCGGTGAAAGAACTGCAGTCCGCCCAGCTGCATGGTGGGGTCGTACAGCAGCTTGGAGTCGGTGACCAACCGGCCGGAATTGTAGGCTGACGAGCCGTGATCCGTCGCCATCAGGATCATCACGATCCCGCGCATCCAATCGATCGCCGGCAGACGCTTGCTCATCTCAGCTCCAGCGCACGCCAGGCCGCGATCGCGGCGAGCACCACGTCAATACGCGCCCCACTCCTGGTCGCCCGGGATGTAGTAGCTGGGCGTGATGAAGCGGAACATGTGGGCGAATCGTGCGGCCTTCGTTCTCTTTTCCTCGCTCTCGGCCCGCATTTCTGCGAGCCGTGCGCCGAACAGTTCCTCGAAGTACTCGGCAGCAGCCACCTTGCGTTCCCCTTCCGTGGAGAACTCATCGCGAATGTCGCGCAGCTCTCCAACGTCCAGCCACACGCCGGCGCAGCTCGGGCATTCGTCCACCTCGACCCGTCGGCGAGTACTGAAGAAGTGCCTGTGCAGCACCGAGCCGTCACACCGCGGGCATGACAGGGGAACGCCTGACCCGCCGCTTACGGCACGCACTCCGGCGAGTTCCAGCAACCATGTCCCCGCCTCCTCGTGCGCCTCGTCGAATTTCCGAAACTCGAACTGGTCGAACCAGATGCCTCCGCATCCGCCGGAGCAGACGTCGAGTGTGATGCCCGCCGCCTCGCGGGATTCGAGATGCTGCGAACAGGCCGGACATTCCATCGTGGACTCTCAGGTCGAAGCGTTGGACACGTGCTCGACCGACCGACGGACGAGCTCTCGGAGTACTTCCATGTCGACGTCGTCCAGCTTGTTGATGTACAGACACGAACTGCCGGTCTTGTGCTTGCCGAGCTTCTTCATCAGAGCGGCGTGCCCCGTGAACCCGGACATGATGTACAGCACGAGGTTCGCCTTGCGAGGAGCAAAGCCCGTGAGAAACCAGTTTCCGGCACGACCACTCGCGTACTTGTAGCCGTAGGTTCCGAAGCCGACCATGGTGTCGCCCCACATGCGTGGCCGCTCACCGGTGATCTCCTGCATCACGTCACACACGATTTGAGCGTCGCGCCGGCGTGTTTCGTTCTCCACGGATGCCAGGAAGTCAGCCACGCTCGCCGTCGTCGGTTTCGTCTTGTTTTCCGCCATCCGTCCATCCGTTGCGTCGGGTACCGGGCGATTCAACTGCGCGACACAAGTATTCAGTGCGCGCTGCACTGCCGCAACGCGTTTGTTGACACACGAATGCTGACACCCTAGCATTTTCTCATGATCGTCAGCGGAGATTTTCTTGCCTTCTCGCTTCGCCGTGAGCGTCCCGTACGAACGGGCCGCCTCCCGGAGGGTACGCGAATAAGCTGACGTAGCGGACAACCCAGGATGGTGAGCGGCTCGTTCGATGCAGAACGGGCCGCGCTTTTTTTTATACCTGCACCGTGGACCCGGAGGTGGCTGGATGACAGTGCCGTCGGAAGGCAGAGGGCTGCCGGGGTTGATTGAGCTCCGGGAGGAAATCGAGCGCATCGACAACCAGCTTCTGGATCTCGTGATCCGTCGCATCATGGTGGCCAGGCGGATCGGCGCGGCGAAACGCGCCGCGGGTCTGCCGCTTCAGGACCCGGATCGCGGGGAAAGGGTAGCGCGGCGGGCCGCAACGTTCGCGCGCGACAACGACATTCGCGAAGAGGATGTCCGCAGCCTGGTGTGGTCGCTCATCGGTCTGACGCGACAGGCCGACACACCGGACTCGTGAGACGGAAGCGTTCCGAACGCGTGGATTACGGCGTCGTTCGCAGGATGCGGCGAAGTACATGTACGGCCCGGTCGTACAGCCCGCGATCCTTGCTCTCGCGCGGTCCCGCGACATTCAGCACGTTCACGTCGTGCTCGCCGAGCCACGCCCGGGCGATTCTCGTAGCCTCGTCCACGGACAGAGTAGAAATATCCAGGTGCAGCCAGGGCCGACCAATCCGGTCAGCCACCTCCCGCGTGTACAGCGACCCGCCCGTCAATGGCCCTCTGGAGACAATCAGCGTCCCGTCCGAATCGCGGACGTTGGCGGCGGTCCGCTCGCTGAACTCGGCCGACCGTGTTTCCCTCAGATTGGGGTAACGGTCAGGGATCCGCCCCAGTTCATCGATCCGCCCCAGCGGGACCCAGCCGCCGCACGGGATGCCGAGCTCGAGCGCCACGTCCAGCGCGGCACGGTCGACGCCGGTCTGACCGCCTGAGACAATCTGCTTCACGAGCGTCGCGTCACGGATGGCGTTGGCGTTTGAGGAACCTCCCTCCCTCTCCAGTATATTCCTCCCGACGCAGGCCGGCATGATCAGCGATGGAGGAGATGTGTCATGAAGAGGTGGGTGGTCCGAAGCGGTGGGTTCGCGGCGTTGGCCCTGTGCCTCGGGGTCCCCCCTGTGGCCGCCCAGGAGATTGCACGGGGGATCGAGGCGCGAGAGCTCCTGGCACGCATCGAGGGAGGTTCCCCGCCGACCATCCTGGATGTCCGGCGGCCTGAGGAGTTCGCGGAAGGGCACATCTCAGGTGCGATCAACATCCCGTTCACGGAACTGGAAGCGCGCGTATCAGAGCTGGGGATCGAGAAGTCG
>JAOTWC010000234.1 GCA_029863105.1 Gemmatimonadota bacterium
AGCGAGAACATCCTTCGCTTCAGCCAACCCTCCTTGCGCTTCCCTTTGATCGCGTAGACGACGTCGTAGCCCTCGATCCACTTCGCGATCAGGTCCGGAATCACCTCGGGCGGATCCTGCAGATCTCCGTCGAGCAACACGACCGCGTCGGAATCGGCCATGGACAGTCCGGCGGCAATCGCCAGTTGCTGGCCAAAATTCCGTGACAGGTGGACCACGCTGACCCGCTCATGCTCCGCGGCCAGGGCCGCCAGCTTCGCCGCCGAGCCGTCGATGCTTCCGTCGTCCACGTAGATCACTCGCCAATCAAATTCCAGACCGGCAAGCACGGCACGCAGCCGACTGTCCAACTCCGGCAGGATCTCGACCTCGTTGTAAATCGGTACGACGGCGTCCAGTTTCTTCACCGTGACTCCTCAGGCTCGTCATCTAGATCCGGCGGAACCGACCACCTGTACAGCCCTGCGAGTTCCACTCCATCGAGCTCGACCGCCAGGAGCGGTGGCACCGTTGCGTAGATACCGGCGAGTCCAGGGGTAAACAGCGCCCGGCGGGCGAGCAACAGCACGTAGTCCGCAGGCCCGGTATCCGTGAATTGCACGTCACTACGCAGCCACCCCAGGTTCTGCAGTTGTTCATAGTATTCATAGTTGGGTAGCGCGACCACGACCGCGCTGTCGGGAAGTTCCTGTTCTACCCGCCGCAGAAAAGCCGGCGTCATCGCGTCGAACCAATACGTCGCCTCCATGCCTGCCTTCGCGGCCCCCGCCGCTCCCCCGATCAGCTCGCCGTAGTAGGAGAGCATGTACGGAGATGAGCGCACCGTTCCAAGGAACGCCGGAAAAAACAGCAGGCTGGTCAGGAGCAGCACTCCAAGCGTCGACGGGCCGCCGGCCGGGAGGCGCCGCCGTGTTGCGCCTACGAGCTTCTCGAAGCCGATGCCTGCCAGGATCGCGACGAACGGGAACATCGGGAGCCACAGCCGTACGCCGTCGTGCCCGGGCGAGCTCGGAAGCGCGATCAGGGCCAGCCAGAATGCGACCTGGATCACACACAGCAGCGCCAGCGGCCGGCAGGGACCGCGCCGGACCGCTTTGTCCAGCGAGACCAGCGACAGGGCGACGGTGGCTACGGGCAGAGTGATCAGGCTCATCACGGGAGCGTAGTGCCACGGCACGACGAATTCCCAGATCCGGCCCAGGTAGAACGTCGCGATCGGAACAGTGGTCTGCCGGCCGAGACTCTCCGTAAACAGGCGTTCGTAGTACCCGATCGGATCGAACCAGGCGGCCGGATTGGAAACCACGGCCACCACGGCCGCAAATCCGAGCCACAGGAGGAACGTCTTGGCGCCGGTCCGGCTGCGACCATACAGCACCATCCATGCGAGGGCCGGGGCCGGAGCCAGCCATCCGGTGAATTTCGTGGCCATGGCCAGCCCCAGACCGATGGCCCCCGCGAACAGCCACCGTCTGCTCCCCTGGCGAACGAACTGAAACAGGCCGAGGGTCGCAACGAACCAGAAGAGCGTCAGCGGCATGTCCGTGGCCGCAATGTGCGCGTGTCCCAGCACGCGAGGCATCAACATGAGAGCCATCCCGGCCCCGACACCGGCGGCCGGCCGGACGAGCGCGCCGGTCATGCCGGCTACGAGCCCGACGAGCAATGCGAACATTGCGAGGCTCGAGGCCCGGTATCCCGTCACCTGTCCGAAGCGGTCACCCAGCATGGCCTCCGTCAACGCCATGCCCTCCTTGTAGACGGGCGGATGGGGATTGAAGTAGCGATCCACGTCCCACGCCTCACGAATCCCCTCGGCGCTCAGCCGCTGCCGCCTGTTGTCTCCGCGGACGACGCCGCCGGTCCACTCCTGAATCCGCTCCGCCGACTCGAAATAGCGGACCTCGTCCCAGGTCACCCCGACCTCTGCCAATCGGGCGAAACTCGTGACGAACGCGAGGAGTCCGAATCCGACCCCGAGCCAGACCGGCATGCGGCTGGTCATCGAGTTCGATACGCCCGAAACAGGGGAACGCCGTCAACGGAGATCTCGTAGGCGGGCGGGCCGCCATACAGGAACAGTGCTCGGTCGACGGGGCGCCAGACAGCCTTGCGGTTCAACACGAACACCCAATCCGGTTCACGTGCCTTCCGGTTGAGCAGGACCGGGCTGATTTCCGTGCTCACACAGGCCAGCGCCTCACCGCTCCTGCCGCCCTCACGGGTCAACTGGGTTTCCGCGGTCCACGTGCGCGCAAACCCCTGCGCCTGATAGAAGCACATTTCCTCGGTCAGGAAGCCGGGATCGACCACCGCGCCGTCCGGAATCATCAAGTTCAGGTCCGCAAGGACCCGGCGACTGAACACTTCCTTCAGGTTCGTCACCTCCAGCCCCTTCGCTTCGGCACCGCTGACACCGCCGACGAGAAGGTTCACGTAGGACAACTGGTACGGATGGATTCTCACGCTCGACGCAGCGGCGGGCACGATCAGGGCGACGACGACCAACGACTCCAGCCAGGGCCGAGCCGTATCGGCGAGACGGCTCTCCAGAAAGTCAATCAGGCGCATGCCCCCGATTCCGACCAGCACGCACTGAAACGGCAAGACGGGCAGCAACAGCCGGATTCCGTCGTGCATCGGGGCGGACGGCAGCAGGAGTGCTGCGTACAGAACCCCCATGTTCAACAGGCAGAACGGGACGATCCAGTTCTGCTTCAGCCGCATAATCGCGGCGGCGATCGCGATCATGAACGACGGCGGCAGCACGACGGCGGACCACACCCATACGTAGTGCCACGGCGGTCGAAACTCGTAGATCCGACCGAAGTACTCGGTTCGGAGGCGGGTCATCTCGCCGCTGGCGCGGCCGATACCCGCCCCGAGGTAGTCGGCCAGGCCCACCTTCGGGGCCACCCACAGGACGGGGTTTACCGCGAAGAACGTTGCGACGGCCACCCCGGCCAGAATCACGATCCCGGCAGCATGGCTCGGCCGCCGCACGAGCAACCAGAAGACGAGAACCGGGGCCAGAAGAACTCCGGTGAATTTTGTGGCAGCCGCTGCTCCCAGCAGGAGGCCCGCAGCGACAAGCCAGCCGACGCCAAGCGTTCGCACGTAAATCGCCATGGCTGCCGCGCCGATGAACCAGAAGGTGGTGAGAAACAGGTCCGTGTGCGCCAGGTGCCCATGAGCAAACAGGGCTGGATAGCTGAGCGCTGCCAGACCGGCGATGAGACCGGCGAGGCGTGATCTGGCGGCCCAGAAGGTGAACACGGCAACCCAGCCCACGAGGACGCCGTACGAGAGCATGACCGCGAGCCGATATGCCGTGAGCGCATCCAACCAGCGGTGCGTGAGAAACCAGGTCAGACCCCCCAGTTCCCGGGACAATGGTGGGTGCGGGATGCGGGGCAGATACCATCGCCAGTACTCGAAGACCGTGTCCTTTTCGAGCGCAGCCGTCGGGCGCCCCAGCCTCAG
>JAOTWC010000235.1 GCA_029863105.1 Gemmatimonadota bacterium
GCCGGTGCCGTCGCGGTGTCGGACGACGGCGCACCCGTGACCAACTCCGGTCTCATGCGGCGTTTGCTCGAGTACACGCAGACGTTCGGCATCGCTGTGCTGCAGCACTCGGAAGATGTCCAGCTCGCCGGCGGTGGAGTGATGAACGAGGGCCGTGTGGCCACGTCGCTCGGTCTGCGCGGCATGCCGAACTGCGCAGAGGCGGCGATGATTGCCCGGGATGTGATGCTGTCCGAACTGACCGGTGGCCACCTGCACGTGTGTCACGTTTCGACGCGCGAGTCGGTCGAACAGCTTCGACTGGCGAGGGATAAGGGCTTGCGGGTAACGTCGGAGGTCACGCCGCACCACCTGATCCTGACAGAAGAGATGGTGCGGGGCTACAATACCGAGGCGAAGGTGAACCCGCCCCTGCGTACCTCCGCGGACGTGGAAGCGGTGCGTCAGGCGCTGGTGGACGGAGTGATCGATGTGATCGCCACGGATCATGCTCCGCACCACTATGAAGAAAAGGAGCGCGAGTTCGACGACGCGCCGTTCGGGATCAACGGGCTGGAGACGGCGTTCGGCCTGTCGATGAAGGCTCTTGTCGAGCCTGGCTACCTGTCCCTTTCCGGCTTGATCGATCGAATGTCATGCCGCCCCGCGCAGGTCATGGGTATGCAAACCGGATCGCTGCGGCGCGGTGCTCCGGCGGACATCGTGCTGCTCGCGCCCGCGGAGAGTTGGACCGTGGAACCGATGCGGTTCGCATCGAAGAGCCGGAACACTCCGGTTGCGGGGTGGAGCCTTCCGGGCAGAGTCCGGCGCACACTGGTCGCCGGCGTGACGAGATATGAATGGAAAGCGAGCCAATGAACGCGAGAAGCAAGAGCGGGGGAGACGACGTGGTGACAGCCGAAATACGGGCGCTGCTCGAAAGCCAGTCGCAGGTCCGGGACTGGCTCGTCCGGCTTGACGACCTGGCGCAGCAGTATCGACCGGGGGTGGAGAAGCGAGTGCGGGCGGACTACGAAGCGCGGCTGCTTTCCGTGACGCGTGAGCTGGAGAGTCACCGCGGCGCACTCGAGAAGTCCCTTGAAGGACGCCGGGCGATTCATGCGGAAGTCGGGCAACGGTTCGAGGCGGAGTCGGCTGAAATCGAGGAAATCGAGCTCCGCTTCCAGATCGGTGAGTTGGACGAGGCGACATGGACGGACCGACGCGAAAAGCACGTCATGGCGTTGGAGGCCATCGAGGCTGAACTGGGTGCCGCGGCCGGCGCCATGCGTGAACTGGAGGCCGTGCTGGCCGACTTCGGGTCCTCTCCCGGCGAGCGGGCCGCCCCCGTACCTCCCTCACCGCCGAAGTCGGCCGAGCCGGTGGCGGAGAAGGCACCGGTCATGCAGCGTCGTCCCGAGACTTCGGTCGGCGAAGCCGAGTCGGCAGAGCCCGTGGAGCCGGACGGTCAGGACGATGAGTTCATGGACGAGCTGGCGTTTCTCGAGTCGCTCAGCCTGGACGAGCCGGACTCGTTTGACGCCGTGTCACGTATGCTGGACGACGAGGAGACGACCGAGGGCGAAGGCTCCCGGCGGGCGGATCGCTGAGGCGGGACGGCTGGCGTCGGCGCCGGGGCTTCCCGGCGCCCGGATCAGTTGCTCAGAGACTGCACATAGCGGGAGAGACGGGACTTGCGCCTGTCCACCGCATTCTTCGGGAGGACGCCCTTCCGAGCGGCACGGTCGAGCAGGGAGGAAACCTGTCGGTACACGCCCTCAGCTTCCTCCGCAGAGTCCGTGTGGAGCAGGGTCTTGGTGAGGGTGCGAATCGACGAACGGACGTCACGGTTATGCACACGACGTTTTCTGGACTGGCGCAGTCGCTTCTTGGCGCTCTGGATGTTCGGCACTCGTCATGTCCTTCTGGCAACAGGATTCTCATAAAGAATCCAAAGTCTACGCCGGATTTCGTGCGGAATCAAGCCCGGCCCTGCAAGGCATGACCGTAGAAACCCGCCTCCCGGACACGCCGACCCGGAGTCGCCCGCGCTCTCCGATCGTCAGTGCCGAGCCGTTTTTCGTCGAACTGGACCGGTTCCAGGGACCCCTCGACCTCCTGCTTCATCTCATCCGTGCGCAGGATATCGACATCTTCGACATCCCCATCGCCCGGATCACCAAGCAATTTCTCGCCGCGATCAATGTCGGGCTCGACGACATGCAGTTGGAGCGGGCCGGAGAGTTCCTCGAGACGGCGGCGTCCCTGGTTCGGATCAAAGCGCAGCTCCTGTTGCCGCGACCCGAGCGATTGGAGTGGGAGGAAGATCCGCGTGCGGAGCTGGTGCGTCGACTGCTCGAGTACGAGCACTTTCAGGATGTCGTGCACGTGCTGCAGCGAGCGGAGGCTCAGCGGGGGAGGCACTTCGGCAAGGGCTTCGTGGAGGCTCGCCCGATGGCGGTGGACACTCGGCAGACCCTTCAGCTCACCCTGGCCGAGCTGCTGGAGGCAGCGACCCGGATTCCGGAGGCCCCGCCCCCGATCCGCGTACGGCCGCCGTCAACGGGCGTTACGGTCGAGGAGAAAGTGTCGTTGATCCGCCGCCTGTTCGAGAAGGCGAAGCGCATCTCGTTCAAGCGTCTATTCGGTCCGTGGGGCACGCGGGCCCATGCGGCGGCGGCGCTGTTGGCTGCCTTGGAGATGGCGAAGCAACAGATGATCCGCATCGAACAGACGGTGCCGTTTGCTCCGATCTGGCTGTTTTCGCGACTGCCCGACGCAGCCGACGCACCGGATGAACAGCAACCATGACGCCCGAACAGATTGTCGAGGCCACGCTGTTCGCGAGCCAGACGCCCCTCACGTCGGCCGAAATCGCCCGGGCCGACGAAGGACTGACTACCGGAGCGGTTGATCAGGCAATCGCCTCGCTGCGTGATGCGTACGAGGCGGCCGACCGGGCCTTCCAGATCTACGAGCTCGGTGACGGGTACCAGGTGCTGACGCGACCCGAGTTCGCGCCCTATCTGGAAAGATTCGATTCCGTGCCACGAGCCCCGTACCTGTCGTCCGCGGCGCTCGAAACGCTGGCAATCATCGTGTATCGACAACCGATCGGTCGAATCGAAATCGAGGAAGTCCGGGGCGTGAGCGCGACCTCCGTGCTCCGGACGCTGGCGGACTGGGAGCTGATCGAAGTGGTGGGGAGGGGCGAGGGACTCGGCAGACCTTTGTTGTACGGCACGACGACCCGCTTCCTGGATCACTTCGGCATGAAGGACCTGGCCGAACTTCCGCCGCCCGAGGAGCTGCCCGTCGTGCTGGCCGAACTCCAGGAGGCGTTCGATCTCGGCACATCCGGGGAGACGGCTCCCGCGGATGGCGCTGTCGGGGTCGAGTAGACGGTGCCTCGCGCGGTTCGACTGAACAAGTACCTGGCGAGTACGGGAGTAGCCTCGCGCCGCGGCAGCGAAGACTTGATCCGGGAGG
>JAOTWC010000236.1 GCA_029863105.1 Gemmatimonadota bacterium
GCCGAGAAGCAGGTGGGAGAGGCATATGGGGGCCTGTTTCCCGAGATCGACGCGACGGCTTCGTTCACCCGAAACCTGACGGTGCCGGAGGCCTTTCTACCCGCGATCATCTTCGACCCGACTGCCTCGCCGGATGATCTGATTCCCGTGCAATTCGGAGCAGACAACCAGTGGCAGGCAGGCATCACCGTCGACCAGCCGTTGTTCGACGCGACGGTCTTCCTGGGTGTCAGCACCGCCGGGAAATTCCGTGACTTCAACCGCGAACGGCTGCGGGGGGCAGCTCAACAGGTAGCTACGAACGTCAGGATCGCATACCTGAACGTGCTGCTGGCTGACGAGCGTGTGCGGTTGACCGAGAACAGCGTGGCGCGGGTCGAGCAGACGCTTGCCGAGACTCGCGCACTCAACCGCGCGGGTCTGCTCGGCGACTACGACGTGCTGCGGCTGGAGGTGGAACTGGCGAACATCCAGCCCGAATTGCGGCGCAGCACGGACGCTCTGTCTGAGGCGCGGCGCATGCTCGGGATCCAGATGGGTTTGCCCGACCTCAGAGAAATCGTGCCGGAGGGCCGGTTGTCTGCGGTCTCGCCGCTGGATCCCGGCGCGAACTCCGATGCCAACCTCGCATTGCTCACGTTCTCGGGCGTCGAGGCCGTTGCGGCCGCCGATCCGGAAAACCTCGTGGCGCGGGCGGCGGCGAGCCGGTCAGACACCCGGCAGCTCGCGTTGCGAAAACAACTCGAAGAAGTACGGGTCAAGGTCGACCGAACCGACCTGTTTCCCACGATCGACGCTTTCTTCAACTACAGCCTGACGGCCCAGGAGAACGGCGGCCTGAACTTCTTCGGCGAAAATTCGATGCAGCGGAGCTCGGCCACCGCCGTCGGCGTGCGAATCAGCGTCCCCCTGTTCTCGGGCGGCCGACGCTGGAATCGAATCGCCCAGCGGCAGATCGGCGTCCGACAATTCGAGGCCCAGCTGGCGGACGCGCGTCTGCGGGCCGCCAGCGACGTGCGGACACGGGCGGATCAGGTGACGGAGTCGCTGGCGCGGGCGGAGGCCCAGCGCTCGGCAGTCGGCGAGGCGACCCGCGGGTTCGATATCGCGTCGTCCGTGTACCGCGAAGGAACCGGATCCCGTTTGGAAGTCATCGATGCCGAGCTCGCGCTGCGCCAGTCGGAGCTGAACTACGCCCAGGCCGTCTACGACTACCTCGTGGCTCGGGCGCAGCTGGACCTGGCGGTGGGCAACGTGCCGGCCGTGGAAGCGGCGCTCGAAGGGATGCTGGACCGGCCGGGAGCGCGGCACGAGTCAGTGGAGATCAACCAATGAACGGACGGACGATGAGCAGTCATAGATCGACAGGTGCGGGGATGCTGGTGATCGCGGCGATCGGGATCGCCGGATGCGGAGGCGCGGAGGCGAACGTCGCCGATGAGGCCGAGCAATTTGTCAAGGTGGTGAACGTCGAGGTCGAGACCATCACGCCGGTGGCCTTCAGTTCGGCGGTACGGATCACCGGTGAAGCAGAACCCGAGACGGATGTCACGGTCAGCGCCGAAGAAGCCGGTCGTCTCGAAGCGTTCGTCGCAAGAAAAGGCACGCGCCTGGGTCGCGGTCAGGCCATCGCCCGGATCGATGACGATGTCCTCGCGGCGCAGGTGGAGGAAGCCCGGGCGGTCGCAGATATCGCGCAGGATCGGTACGAGCGGCAACGACGTCTGTTTGAGGAGGAGGGCATCGGAAGTGAGATCGCCTATCTCCAGGCCCGGGCGGATGCGGCCTCCTCCGCCGCACGGTTCGAGCAACTCAAGGCTCGCCTCGATCGCACGATCGTCCGTTCGCCCGTCGCCGGCACGTTCGATGCCGAGTTCGTCGATGAGGGCGAGATCGTTCAGCCGGGGACGCCCGTCGCACGCATCGTAGATGCCTCCAGGCTCCGGATCACCGGCGGCGTTCCCGAGAGGTTCGCGACGCGGGTGTCGGCAGGCAGCGTCGCGATGATCAGCTTCGACATCCTTCCGGCGCGCTCGTTCGAGGGGCGGATCACGTTTGTCGGCACGGCGGTGGACCGGCAGAGCCGGACGTTTCCGATCGAAGTCGTAATGGACAATCCGGGCGGGGAAGTCAAGCCGTACATGATCGCAAACGTCCGCGTGCTGATGCGCCAGATCGACGACGCGATCGTCGTGTCCCGCGAGGTACTGCTCCGTTCCGAACTCGGCTTCCAGGCGCTCGTCGTCGAGACGGTGGACGGGCATGAGGTGGCAGTCGCCCGCGACCTCACACTCGGAGCCAGCGACGAAAACGCCGTAGTGGTAACTGCGGGGCTGTCCGTCGGCGATCAAATCGTAGTCCGCGGACAACAGCTGACGGATCCGGGTGATCGAGTGCGCATCGTGGGCGGAGGCGACTGATGGCGGCGATTCAGCACGACGGCAAAGAGTACAAGGAGTTCCGACCGACGTCCTTCGCCGTGGAGCACCCGACGAGCGTGTTCGTGCTGATTGCGATCATCCTCATCGCCGGTCTGTACTCGTACCTCACCGTGCCCAAGGAATCGCAGCCGGACATCGAGATCCCCAACGTCGCCGTCAACACGATCTACGCCGGTGTGTCGCCCGAGGATATCGAGAGTCTGATCACGCGGCCGATCGAACAGGAAATCAACAAGATCTCCGATGTGAAGACGCTGACGTCACGGTCAGTGGAAGGATTCTCCTCGGTGAACGTCGAGTTCGAGGCCGGCGTCGACATGACGGAGGCGCTCCAGCAGGTGCGCGAAAAGGTGGACATCGCGAAGCCGGAACTGCCGTTCGCGGCAGAGGAGCCGGCGATTCTCGAGTTCAGCTTCGAGAATTTCCCGATCCTGCAGGTGAACCTGGCGGGTGAGTACAGCCTCGTTCGGCTGAAACGACTCGCCGAGGACATGCAGGATCGAATCGAACAGATTCCGTCGGTTCTCTCGGTGAGCCTGTCCGGCGGACTCGAGCGCGAGGTGCAGGTAGACGTGGATCTCGGCCGCCTGAAGTTCTATGGGGTCAGCTTCGAGGACGTCATCGACGCGATTGCTGACGAGAACATCACGATCCCGGGCGGCACGATCGAGGTCGGTGACCTGAAGTACCTGGTTCGCGTGCCCGGCGAATTCGATACGACGGCGCCGATTCAGGACATCGTCGTGAGCGAGGCCGGCGAGGTTCCTGTCTATATCAGAGACGTGGCGACCGTCGACTTCGGTTTCAAGGAGCGTGACAGCTTTGCTCGCCTGAACGGCAAGCCGGTCGTGACTCTGAGCGTGAGCAAGCGCAGCGGTGAGAACATCATCGAGACCTCGGAGGCCGTGAGGGCCGTGGTCGCGGACATGGAACCGGCTTTTCCGCCGACCACCGAGATCTCGATCACATCGGATGCGGCCCAGGACGTGCGGATGATGGTGAGCAGCCTGGAAAACAACATCA
>JAOTWC010000237.1 GCA_029863105.1 Gemmatimonadota bacterium
GCCGGGGTTGTCGTCAGGAACGGGTTGATGAACCGAAGCGAGCTGGCGTCCGAGCTGACGCGCGCATCCCGCCACTACCTGAAGCGCCGGTCGCGCGCGCCGCACCCGTCGTAGCGGAGGGGGAGCCGGCGAACGGGCACCCCACTGCCGCGCTACCCGGTGCCCAGTCAGCCAACCGCGGGCGATTTGCCTCCGGCGACCATGGCGATCACTGCACCCGCCAGGCCGTGACGCACCAGTTCGACAATAGCGTCGGACATATGGCCCGTCAGGGTGTAGATGTCGATGACGCCGTACTGGATCATGTTCACGGCACCCCAGGCCAAAAAGCCCACGATCGCGCCTACCTTGGCGCCTTCCATCCACCCGGACGAACCCGACTTGATGATCGCCATCGTCACGAGGATTGCCATCAGCAATTCGCCGAGACCGATCGCCCAGAAGATCGGAGCTTCACGCCCGACTTCAGTCGTCACCTGCCCTGCAAAGAAATCGACAAGTAGCATGCCGTAGAACAAGTAGCCCAGCACGAACAGCGCGATGCCGCCGACGACGGCTCCCGTCATGAGGCGCTTCATGTCCATCGGTCCCTCCCGCTCGAGGTGACGATCACGCAGGCCGCGGTCTGTGGGCCGGGGGCCGGGCGCGACTGAGAAAGTTGGAACGCCGGACACAGTATGCACCCGGAAACCGGAAATCGTTAGGGGTGCACCGCCCGGGCGCGCAACGGAATCCGCAGGGGGCGCTGGCTTGCGCGATTCGCTATTCTTAACAGAGTCCGCAGAAGTAGCCCTGCTCGTTTCCGAAATTAGGATCCAAACGCAACATTCCGCTTCGGGAAGAATGATGCTCTACTCAAAGACCTGCGAACACGCGATCCGCGCCCTGGCCTACGTGGCCGGTCAGTCGACCGACGGACTGATCCTGGTCGCCGACATCGCGGAGTCGGAAGACATGCCGCGCGCGTTCACCAGCAAGATCCTCCGCGACCTGGTGCGGGCCGGGTTGCTTTCGTCTTCCCGGGGGCCCGGTGGCGGGTACGCCATGGCCCGCGATCCCGGCGACATCACGCTGCTCGACATCAAGCGGATCGTCGATGGAGCCGATCAGCTGGACCGATGCGCGGTGGGCCTGGAGATGTGCAGCGATGTTGCGCCGTGTCCGCTGCACGACGAGTACAAGTTGCTCCGCAATTCGATCCGGCAGTACCTCGAGAATACGACGCTCGCCGAAATGGCAGGGGCGCTGAAACGCAAGCGAGTCTTGCTCGCTGACGAACGGGCGTAGGACCGGAGCCACCGGTCGCGCCATCACATCATGGGAGCACACATGAGGACCATCGTAGTCACGGGTTGCAGCACGGGTTTCGGCCGCATCGTCTCGGAGCAACTGGCCCGCGCCGGCGATCGCGTATACGCCACGATGCGTGGTGTGGACGGCAAGAACAGCGGCGTAGCAGCGGAATTGCGCGGGCTCGTGCAGGCGGACGGCATCGACCTCCGGGTGCTCGAAATGGACGTGACGTCGGACGCCTCCGTCGAGGCGGCGGCCGAGACCGTCGTTGCCGAATCGGGTGCGCCGGACGTGGTGATCAACAATGCCGGCCAGATGTTCATGGGGATCGCGGAGGCGTTCACTCCCGGCGAGCTGGCGCGCCAGCTCGACGTCAACGTAGTCGGCGTCCACCGTGTGACCCGTGCCTTCCTGCCCTCGATGCGACAGGCCGGGCGCGGTCTGATCATCAACGTGAGCTCGATTGCCGGCCGAATGGCCGTGCCGTTCTTCTCAATCTATCACGCCAGCAAGTGGGCCCTCGAGGGCTACTCGCTCGGGCTTCGCGCGGAACTCGCGTCATCCGGTGTGGATGTCGTGTCCGTTCAGCCGGGGCCCTTCGTGACCGAGTTGTTTGGACAGGGTCCGGCTCCGGCGGATGAGGACGGCCGCGCTGCCACGTACCCGCCTTCCGTTCCGCAGGCACGGGCCGAAATGGACGCCGCTTTCGAAGGAATCTTCGCCGATCCCGACATGCCGACGGATCCGCAGATGGTTTGCGATCGGATGGTCGAGCTCGTGAACATGGCGCCCGGGACACGACCGTTCCGTTCCGTCGTGGGAGTCGACTTCGGCGTGCGCGAGCGGAACGATGCCGATGCGCCGATGGACGCCGGCGTGCTGGACGCGATGGGCCTGACGGAGTTCGCTACGCTACGGACGTAGGCCGTCTTCAGTAGCGGTAAATCGCCGCGATCTGCCCTCCACCCGGCATCTCGTCGGCGTGGAGGGCGTAGATGTTTCCATTCCGGTTCAGTGCCTCGGCGGCCGCCAGATCCAGCAGGTCGCAATCGCCCGGCTCCTGGTGATCGTGCCGCAGCAGTACCGAAGTGTGTGCGTCGAACCGTCCCCAGGCCTCCGCATCGCGGCTGACGAACAGCGTCTCGACACGCCCTCCGAATACCGCCGGCAGGATGTGCTCGAGGTCATCGCTCGCCTTATCCGATCGACCGGAGTGCAGTTCCTCGTAGGTTCTCTCGGCTTCGCGCCTGCCCGCCTCGAACAGCGGGGCCACCAGTGTCCAGGCCTGCTCGTGCAACTGTTCGGCCGGTCGATGGTCCGGATTTCCCCCGACGCCGTGCGGGAGGAGCTGTGGGAGCTTGCTGACGAGCCGGTAGATCGGGCGCAGATAGTCGACCGTGGCGAGCACGACGGGCCCTCGTCGATTGCCGATGAGATCCCGCACCCCGGCATCCACTGCCCGGAAGTAGCGCTGGATTTCCTTCTTCGAGTCATCCGCGCCCGCGCCCTGACCATGAAACACCAGACCACCGCCAGCTCCGCCGCCGTGCGTGCCGGCCGTATGGAACTGAAGCGTCTTCTGTTCCCAGTCGTACCCTACCGCCTTGCGCAGCGAGTCCGGGATATCGTGCAGGTCGAGCTGCCGGATCGTGTCGCGGGTAGCCACGAACAGCCGCACGCGCGCCTGACTGACCGCGAGGATGTAGAACCGGCCGTCGCCGCTGAGCAGGGCCAGCAGCGGCTTCACATGAAAGCGGTCGCTCACGACCACACGCTCCCGGACGTTGATCGGCAGGCGGTAGGAGCGCATCTCGATGTCCGGTGAAAGCAAGACCGCGAGACCGCGACTCTGGTGCAGCCAGAAGTTGTGGTTCCGCACCAGGCGCCGGCCGGGCGCCACGATTCGTCGGGCGGCCTTTCGACCCAGCCCATCTGTCAGCGATCGCTCCGCGTCGTCAAGCAGGTTGGCTAGTCGGATCTGATCCTGGCGTGTTCCGGATCCGACTTCATGGGTTGGCAGATACGCCGATACGCGTCCGGGGCTGTTGTCTGCGATGAGCTCTCGGACGTCCTGCAGGTCTGGCATGGGTCCTCCTCGTGTCGCCGGGGCGACGAGAACACGGCGGAGAGAGACACCTGACAATATAATATGCCGTGGAGCGGA
>JAOTWC010000238.1 GCA_029863105.1 Gemmatimonadota bacterium
GGCGTGGGCCCTGTTGTCGTTTCTGACAATGCCGGCAGCGGTTACACTGTTCGTACATGTGCGCAAGTACCGCGGGCCGCTGCTCAACACTACGCTCGCGCACACCGCCCAGCTCCTCTTCCTGTTTTCGACCCTGTTTTCGGCCGGTGTGGTCGTGGGTGTGCTATTGCGGTGAGCGACCGCGCGGCCGCCGCCCTGCGAACGACCGTCCCCGACCCGTTCGGTACCGATCGGGAGGTCGTCGTGCTGCGGCTGGACGACGGCGCCGGATGCGTGGGATGGGGTGAGGCGTCGCCACTGGCCGGCTACTCGCCCGACGATCTCGACGGCGCCGAGCGCGCCCTGGACGATTGGGCGGCACGGTGGGTCGAAGGCGACGCGTCGGCGACCGTGTCGGATCCCGGGCTCCTGCTCACACCGTCCGCCCGGTGTGCCGCCGACGTCGCCCTTCTCGATCTTTCGGCTCGCAGTCGCGGGATCCCGCTCCGCAGCGTGTTGCTCGACATGACGAGTCCCTCACACGCCGTCGCCCGCGTCCCGGTCTGCGCGTTGCTTTCCCTGTCCGGAATCGACCGAGCGGGAACGCCTCCAGCATCTGCCGACCTGCTGCGGGACGTGCTGGGTCTGGTAAGCGAGGGGTTCAAGGTGGTGAAGTTCAAGGTCGGGACCCAGCCTGAATTCTCTCGCCAGCTGGAAGAACTCCGGGCCGTGCGCGCGGAGTTTCCGTATCTGAAGATCCGGCTGGATGCAAACGCCTCCTGGGCGCCCGATGAGGCGCGCCAACGGCTGCGCGAGTTGAAAAGCGCGATCGATCCGGAGCTCGTGGAACAACCGGTGGGGCCGACGGAGCTGCTGACCTTCGGCCAATCACCGATTCCGCTGGCAGCAGATGAATCGCTCCGTCTGAGCGATTCCGTCGAAAGGCTGACTCAGCCGGGCGGGTGCTCGGCCGTCTTGCTCAAGCCGACGGTGCTGGGCGGTCTGCGCGCCTGTCTCGCTGCTGCCGAGATTGCACACGCGAACGGAGCGCAGGCCATCGTCTCGCACACATTCGGCGGCCCGATCGCCCATGCGGCGGAATGCGAACTGGCGCTGGCCGTGGCTGCGGCGGATCCCGTCGGGCATCCACCCGCCGCCGGGCTCGCGGGCCACGACAATCTCGACCAGCGCGCTGGACCATGGATCGAGCCGGCGGCGATCGTGGGGCACGGCGTCGAGGCACCATGGTGACCGGACTGTCCGTTCGGGCGGCGGGCCGAGAGGCCGGGGGCCAGCCGGCCCTGGTGTTCGGCGACCGCGTCTGGACCTGGGCCGAGCTGGCCGCCGACGTCGAACACGAGATCGCGGAGCTGATCGGGCGCGGCGTGTGCGGTGGGCCGGAGGGGCGTCCGCTGGTCGCACTGGACGCGACGGCCGAGCCGCGGACGATCGCCCGATTGCTTGCCCTGATCGAAATCGGTACGCCGTTCGTCCCTCTGCACCCGAGTCTCACGGAGCGGGAGCGGGCGCACCAGCTCAGTACGGTGGAGCCCTGTCTGGACCTCGACCGAAGTACGGAGACCCCCGAAGTGAGGCGCGAAGCCGGCGGGCCTGTCATGCCGGGCGATCCGCTGGCCGTCCTGTTCACTTCGGGTGCCACGGGAGCGCCGCGGGCCGTACGCCTGTCGCGCGCGTCGTTTCGGGGCGCCGCTGCCGCGAGTGCCAGTCGGCTCGGCTGGAATGACCGGGACCGGTGGCTGGTCTGCCTGCCGTTGGCTCATGTCGGCGGCCTGTCGATCGTCACCCGCTGCCTGATCGCGCGCCGGCCGGTCGTCCTCGCGCCAGGTTTCGAGCCCGCTTCCGTCGCCGAGGCCATCGGCCGCCACTCGGTAACGCTCATTTCGCTCGTGCCCACGATGCTCACGCGGCTCCTGCAGCTCCAACCCGAGTGGCGGCCGCCGCCGTCGTTGCGGGTCGTCCTGCTTGGCGGAGGACCCGTTCCGGATGCGGTCTGGCAACAGGCGGAGCGCCGCGGGGTTCCGCTCCGGGCGACTTACGGATTGACCGAGACGTGTTCACAGGTGGCGACCGGGACGGCAGCGGCACCGCGCGCCCTCGTGCCACTCGACGGGATCAGCGTGCGAATCGTCGACGGCAGCATCGAAGTGCGCGCACCCTACCTCGGACACGATGGATATGTGCGAACCGGCGATCTGGGAGACCTCGGGCCGGACGGCGTGCTGGAGGTCTTCGGGCGGGCCGACGAGCTGATCATCACGGGCGGCGAGAACGTCATGCCTCAGGGTGTGGAGTCCGAGTTGGAGGCTCACCCCCGCATTTCACGCGCGGTCGTGTTCGGGCATCCCGATGACGAGTGGGGAGAGGTGGTGGCCGCGGCTCTCGTGGCCGACGGTCCGCCACTCGACCACGCGGATCTGAAGCGCTGGTGTGAGGAGCGCCTGGCACCGTTCCGGCGTCCTCGCCGGGTCACCTGGCTCGAGCGGCTTCCGGAAACGCCGACGGGAAAGGTCGACCGGTTGGCGGTGATCGCGGCGACGGCCGGCCGCCTGGAGGCACTCTCGTGAACCATCCCGGTCACCGCCGGCTGGTCGTGGCGCTAAGCCTGGCAGTCGCCGCGTGTACGGCGCCCGGCCCGACCGACCGACAGGATGCGGAAGTCACGCGCGTCTATGACGGTGACACGATCGAAGTCGTATTCAACGGAGCGCGTGAGAGAGTGCGCTACATCGGAATCGACACGCCTGAATTCGACGACGACCGAGCCGCCATCCGGGAACTGGCACGGCTCGCCACGGACGCGAATCGCGACCTGGTCGGCGGTCGAATCGTCCAGCTCGAGTTCGACCGCGAGCGGCGCGATCGGTACGGCCGCCTGCTGGCCTACGTTTCGATCGGAGACACGCTGGTCAACGAGTGGCTTGTGCGCCGAGGATTCGCCGAGGCCCGCGATTATCCGCCCAACACGCGCCACCAGGGCCGGCTGGACGCCGCCGAACGCGAGGCCCGAAATGCAAACCTCCTGCTCTGGGATGGTCGACTGGCCGGCCGGAGGCTACGGTAGATTTCATGCTTGACGTGTCCGACGACCGATTCGAAGAACTCGTCTCCCAGGCACTCGGTCTGCTGCCTCCAAGCTTCGCGGAGCACCTGCACAAGGTCAGCGTGGTCATCGAGCCCGAATCAGATGATCCGCAGCACCTCCTGTTCGGTCTCTACGAAGGGATTCCTCTGACCGAGCGTGGGATCGAAGATGTGCTTCTCCCCGACCGCATAACGATCTTCCGTCGGTCCTTTCTGGAATCGTGCGACACGGAAGCCGAGCTCGTCGAGGAGGTGCGTGTCACCGTACTGCACGAGATCGGCCACTTCTTCGGCATGGACGAGGACCAGCTCGAGGAACTGGGGTACGGCTGATTCCGCCGGTCCGTCCGAGGCTCC
>JAOTWC010000239.1 GCA_029863105.1 Gemmatimonadota bacterium
AGGACCTCGACCGCTCCGTGTCAGGCACTCAGCTGGGCATTACGCTCGCGTCGCTGGGCCTCGGCTGGATCGGTGAACCCGCTGTTGCGAGCCTGATCGAGAGTTCGTTTTCGGGCCTGTCCGCTCCCTTCTCGACCATCGCGACGCATGCGACGGCAGTGGCGATCGCATTCTCGCTCATCACGTTTCTGCACATTGTGCTGGGAGAACTTGCACCCAAGTCGCTGGCCTTGCGGCAGCCGGAAATGGTGGGCCGATGGGTGGCCGGCCCGCTGAACGTGTTCAACCTGATCGCCTCGCCTGCCATCTACGTACTCAACGGGGCCGCGCAGTTCGTACTCCGGGTTCTCGGGCGCGGCGATCTGACGACGGGAGAGCGGGTGCACAGCCCGGATGAGATCGAGTTCCTGCTGCGCAAGAGTAGCGCAGAGGGACTCGTCGAGCTCGACGAGGAAGCGATGATCCACGGAGTGTTCGAGCTCACGCGGACGATCGCCCGGGAGGTGATGACACCCCGGCCCGACATCGTCGGCCTCCCGGTGCAGACCGGCCTGGACGAGATTCTGAAAACGGCGGTCGAGACCGGTCTGAGCCGGTTTCCCGTATACCGTGAGACGATCGACGACATCGCCGGAGTCCTGCTCGTGAAGGACTTGCTGCCGTGGGTGAGCAACCCCGAGACGGCGGGAGAGTTCAGGCTTGACCGCGTGATGCGCCCCCCGTTCTTCGTTCCGGATTCCAAGCCGGTGGCAGGTCTGCTGGCGGAATTCCGTCGCGAAAAGGTGCACATCGCGATCGTCGTGGACGAGTTCGGAGGAACCGACGGAATCGTGACGCTGGAAGATCTGGTCGAGGAGATCGTCGGCGACATCTTCGACGAGCACGACATCGCCGAGTTGGAGTTCGAGGCGCTCGGCGGGGGCCGCGTCAGCGTGGATGGAGGGGCGGCGCTCGAGGATCTGTTGGACAAGTTCGAGGTGCGCGATGTTGAGGGACAGGACGAGTACGATACGGTAGCGGGGTATGTGATCGGGCGGCTTGGGCGCATCCCGTCCGCCGGGGATCACGTGGAGTTGGGGAACGCCAGCCTGGAGGTGATTGAGACGAACGACCAGCGAGTTACGAGACTGGAGTTGCGCCTGCCCGGCTCCGTAGTCTGGGAACCTGAGGAGTCGGAACCCGCAATCGACGGGGAGGGAAACTCACGATGAATTCCGAATTCTGGGGTCCGGAAGAGTACGACGGCCAAGCGCAGAGACGGTATGAGGCAGGCGAGTACGATGCCGCGCTGGAGATCCTGCGGGAGGGGTCATCGCTCTATCCGTCGGCGGTCGAACTGCGTGTCTCCCTCGGCTACACCCAGATGGCGAGAGAAGAATTCGTGCGGGCGCGGCGTGCGTTCGCGGAGGCCCTGGCGCTGGAGCCGGACCACGAGGACGGCCTCGTCGGGATCGGTGAGAGCCATCTTCGACTTGGTGAGCGGGCCCGTGGGCTTGCAGTGTTCGAGCGCGTGCTCGAGCTGGGGTTCAGCCGCGACCTGGATCTGATGATGACGATCGGGCGGGCTCTGTTGCGTGACGGGCTGCTGGAGCAGGCTCAGCGGTTCTTCCTGCTGGCGGTCGCCGCCGACGACAAGAACGCGGAAGCTGCGGCCGACCTGGCGTATACGCTGCATCGCCGCGGCGATCCAGTTTCAGCGCGCAAGTGGCTCGAGGTCGCTCTCAGATTGGACCCGGCGAACCACGACGCTCGCACGCTGCTCGCCAATCAGCTGTACGAGACGGGCGATCGTCTGGCGGCGTTGGCGCACTTCGAGTTGATTCCGGCACGGGCGCTGTGGGATTCCCTGACCCTGTGGCGAGTGATCGAGCTTCTCCGGGCTTCCGGGCAGGGGGCTGCCGGCGAGAGGGCGGTCGCGCCCTACCTGGACCGTCTGGACGAACTGTTTGACGAGCTTTCCCCGGAGGACCGGTTGTTCGAGGAACTCGCCCTCGCCGCGGAAGAGCAGCCGGATCAGGTGGTTCGCGGCCAGATGGACATGTTCAGACCCGGTGCCGAAGCGGTCTCGATGCGGGTCGACAGGCCCCGTGACGATTGGCTTGCGGTCGTTCGCCTCCTCTGCCGGATGTCGCCGAACCCCAATCGGACCGTCGAGCAGTTCATGGAGGATACGGCGCGGCTCGTTCGGAGGACGATGGGCCTGGCGCTGCCGACGGACGATCCCGGGGCCTTCCTTGCGGCGTCCGCCCGCGCTGGAGTCCTCCGTCTGGAAGACGTCAACCAGAGGCACGGCCAGTGAGCCGTCGGCTGTTCGAGTTGCTCCGCGAACGGATGGCCGCCGAGAGCGTGGGTCCGGGCGAGCCGGTCACAATCGCGGAACTTCACAAGCGGCTCCTGCCCTATCACGCGTGTCGAGATGCTCTGGCTTTCGCGACGAAAGCAGAATACGACGCAGAATTGCTGGACCTGCTGGCCGACGACGAACGGATCGACGTCGCGGAATCCGCGCTGGTCGAGGCGGTGCGGAAGGAATCGAGGCAACCGGAACCCGGTCTTGGGTTCCTTCACAGGTTCTCCGCCTCGGAGATTCGACTCAAGAGCACTCAGCCCGTCCCGCCGCCGGATCCGCCGCTGTCGTCGTCGGCCGCTGCGGGCTGCCGTGCCTGCGGCCGCCGCCTGCCCGAGATTCGAGGCGCGCGCTACTGTCCGGACTGCGGGACCGATCAGGTGATCCCGACATGTTCCGGGTGCGGCACGGAGCTCGGAGAGGACTGGAGATACTGCGCCCTGTGCGGTATTTTGGTCGACTGTAATCCCTAAGAACAGTCGGTGCGGTCTCGCAAGGCCGCGAAGGTTCGAGATCCGTTCAGGTAATCAAGGAGCAGTATAAAGATGATTGGGTACAAGGGCAGTAGGTGGATGGTTCTACTTGTGGCGACAGTCGGCGTTGCGGCGTGCGGCGGCGATGCGGCCGAGTCAACGGCTGAGGCCGTAGCGCAGACGCCAGCGGCCGCCGAGGCGGCGAATCCGTGCGCGGAGACTGCCGAAGCGGCGAACCCGTGTGCCGCGATGCAGGAATTGCCGGAAGGCGTCACGGCGGCGATGGTGGAAGAAGGCAAGGGGCTGTTCGGTGGCGCCGGCATCTGCATGTCCTGCCACGCCCCGGACGGTTCGGGAGTGCCGAATCTCGGCGCCGATCTGACGGACGACGAGTGGACGCACTCGGATGGTGGCTACGAGGGCATCGTCGCGACCGTAATGAACGGCGTCACAGCCGATGCTTCCTCGTCCGGTATTCCGATGCCTCCAAAGGGTGGCACGAGCATTACGGACGACCAGGTAAGGGCCGTTTCCGCCTACGTGTGGACACTCAGCAAGTAAACCTGTCCGGTCGGCCCGAAGCAGGCGGAAGGCCGCGGGCCC
>JAOTWC010000240.1 GCA_029863105.1 Gemmatimonadota bacterium
GGGGGGCGTCTTCGTGATGAACGTGAAGGAACGATCGGTGTAGATCGTGATGACGACCGGGATGATCAGTCCGGCCTGGCTTTGCGTCTTGGAGTTGAATGCCTTGCAGAACTCCATGATGTTCGCGCCGTGCTGCCCCAGCGCGGGGCCGATCGGCGGCGCCGGCGTGGCGCTTCCCGCTGGCACCTGGAGTTTGACCAAGGCCTGGACCGGTTTTGTCTTCGCCATGGGAATCCTTTCAATCGCGCGGGGTCGCCCCCGCTCCCACGTGACGCGTGGTGGCGTGCGGTCGGGCCTACGCCCGCCGCGTCGTCCGGCCGCTTAGACCGGTTGTACCTGCAAGAAGTCGAGTTCGACCGGGGTAGCGCGTCCGAAGATCGAAACCATCACCTTGACCTTCTGCCGCTCGGGATTCACTTCGTCCACCACTCCGGTGAAATCGGTGAACGGCCCGTCGATGACCTTGACATGTTCGCCCGACTTGAACGGAACCTCGGCGCTGCCGCGCATCCGGCCGCCGGTTTCCATGTGCCCGAGGATGCGCTTCACTTCGGCCTCGCGCAGCGGGACCGGGTCCTGGCCGGATCCGACGAACCGGGTGACGCCGGGCACGTTTTGCACCACCAGCCGCGTCTCCTGATTCAAATCCATCTCGACGAGCACGTAGCTGGGAAACGTCTTCCGCTTCGACGTGATCCGCTTCCCGTCCTTCATCTCGGCGAACTCCTCCGTTGCGACGAGGATTTGGCCGAAATTGGATTCGAGCGCTGCGGCATGAATGGCGCGCTCGAGGTTCGCCTTTACTTTGTTCTCGTGACCCGAATACGTGTGGACCACATACCAGTGCATCGTGCTGGTTTCCTCGCTCACGTCAGCTCACCAATTTCAGAAGTGCTTCGAACGCGAACGACAGGCCGCGATCGACAATGCCGATGAAGACGACGACGAGCATCACCATCACGAAGACCACGATCGTGTGCTGGCGCAATTCAGCGCGGGAGGGCCAACTCACCTTGCTCATCTCCACGGTCACGTCCTTGATGTAACCGCGGATGCTCTGCACCGGGCCGGGACGCGCTTCGCCTTTTTCTGCGGTTGGTTCCGTTCGCACGGATCCCCTTTCCGTCCCCGAAACATGGGTGGCAGGCCAGGAGGGATTTGAACCCCCGACACCCGGTTTTGGAGACCGGTGCTCTAACCGGACTGAGCTACTGGCCTATCCGTCGGCGTGGCGCCATCCGGCGCCTTACCGGGTCTCTTTGTGTGGCGTGTGCTTCCGGCAACGCGGGCAGAACTTCTTCCACTCGACGCGGTCCGGATGCTTCCGCTTGTTCTTGGTGTTGATGTAGTTCCGCTCTTTGCACTCGCCGCAAGCGAGCGTGATGTGGTCGCGCATGGCCGATGCCCTCCGATCGGAACTACTCGACGATCTCCGTCACGACGCCGGCGCCGACGGTGCGGCCGCCCTCGCGGATCGCGAACCGAAGCTCCTTCTCCATCGCAATCGGCGTGATCAGCTCGATCGCCAGGTCCACGTTGTCACCCGGCATCACCATCTCCCGACCCTCCGGAAGCGTCGCCACACCCGTCACGTCCGTCGTGCGGAAGTAGAACTGAGGACGGTACCCCTGGAAGAATGGCGTATGACGACCGCCCTCCTCCTTCGTCAATATGTACGCCGACCCCTTGAACTTCTTGTGCGGCGTCACCGACTTCGGAGCGCACACCACCATCCCACGCTCCAAATCGTCCTTGTCCACGCCGCGAAGCAACAACCCAACGTTGTCTCCCGCCTGCGCGTCGTCCAACAGCTTCCGGAACATCTCCACTCCCGTCACCACCGTGTCCCGCGTCTCCCGAAGCCCGACGATCTCCACCTTCTCACCTACCTTCACCTTCCCTCGCTCCACGCGGCCCGTCCCAACGGTCCCGCGACCCGATATCGAAAACACGTCCTCCACCGGCATCAAGAACGGCTTGTCCACCGCCCGCTCCGGCGTCGGAACGTACGCATCCACCGCCTCCATCAACTTGTAGATCGACTCGTTCGCCTTCTCGTCCTTCCCCTCACCGTCCATCGCCACCTTCGCCGATCCACGAATCACTGGTATGTCGTCCCCCGGGAACTCGTACTTCTTCAACAGCTCCCGTATCTCCAACTCCACCAAATCCAATAGCTCCGGATCGTCCACCATGTCGCACTTGTTCATGTACACCACGATGTACGGTACCCCTACCTGCCGCGCCAACAGCACGTGCTCCCGCGTCTGCGGCATCGGCCCGTCCGCCGCCGACACCACCAGGATCGCGCCGTCCATCTGCGCCGCACCTGTGATCATGTTCTTCACGTAGTCCGCGTGTCCCGGACAGTCCACGTGCGCGTAGTGACGATTGTCCGTCTCGTACTCCACGTGCGCCGTCGCGATCGTGATCCCGCGCGCCTTCTCCTCCGGCGCGTTGTCGATCGAATCGTATCCGCGTACCGTCGCCTGACCCTTCTGCGACAACACCATCGTGATCGCCGCCGTCAGCGTCGTCTTACCGTGATCCACGTGCCCAATCGTTCCCACGTTCACGTGCGGCTTATTCCGCTCGAACTTCTGCTTCGCCATCGAAACGGTCCCTCCCTAGGGAAACGCTGAGTTGTGCTCTGCACATATCGAGTAACGACGGGCGGCGGTTCGCACGATTGCGTCGCACTCGGCCTATCGCGTTGCGGACAATGGAGCCCACGAGCGGAATCGAACCGCTGACCTTCTCCTTACCATGGAGATGCTCTACCGATTGAGCTACGTGGGCGGTGCTGCAGCGCGAGCGTGAACGGAACATCGCGACACCGAATCGCCTTCACGCGTGTCCGGCCTCGCTATGGCGCCTACGTGATGCCTCTTCTCAAGGCAGAGAACCCCAATCAGCCTCTCTCCTCCCTCGAAAAAGGCCGTGGGGACTGCGAGCCGACAAACCTACGAGACTGCGAACTGCCAGTCAACAGGAAATTTGCGGTTTTTTCAACCTCGCGGCCCGAAGCATGCAGTGGCCCCGTATTTCGACGTGCGGGGATCCCGGCCGCGTGAAATTCCCCTGATGCTCCTCGGGAGGGGGCTGCGGCTGCCCGAGCCCGATTCTCGAGCAGTGGAGATCGAGGAAAGTGCTATCGAAATAACGCGTTAGCGGGTGTGGATTGATGTGGATAAGAGAGAATAATGGAGCGGGAAACGGGATTCGAACCCGCGACCCTCAGCTTGGAAGGCTGACGCTCTAGCCACTGAGCTATTCCCGCTCAAAATAATGACTTGGAAGGAAATACCTCTCTCGGAGTGGCATTCCAAGTCCGCGCGTGCTCTGACGCGAACCGCGCGGCCGCTCCCGACTCCATCACTATATAGG
>JAOTWC010000241.1 GCA_029863105.1 Gemmatimonadota bacterium
ACGGGCGAGTGGCAGGCGCTGCCGACGGCCGCGTTGGCCCGGGTCACGATTCCGATCGATGAGTGGACCGACCTGGAAGCAGGCGGCGGCGAGCTGGCCGATCTGTGGCGTCCGAAGGAGCTGAACTAGCCGGCCCCAGCCCTCCCTGTCACGCCGCACCCTCCCCGCACGTTATGTTTCCGAATGAACGAGTCGGCCGGGAAGGGACCGCGGGGGAAGCCTGCCGTGAGAATCTGGATTGACGCCGATGCCGCACCGCGCGCGGTACGGGACGTGGTGTATCGGGCCGCGAAGCGCCTGGGGCTCGAGACCTTCGTGGTCGCCAATCAGACATTGGCCGTTCCGCCCGCCTATCCCATGGTCACGTCGGTGCTCGTTCCGGGTGGTCCGGACGTGGCCGACGACCACATCGCCGATAACGCCCGGAAGGGCGACCTGGTGGTCACACACGACATCCCGCTCGCCGCCCGCCTTGTCCCCGAAGGTGTCGTCGTGCTCGATGTGCGGGGCACGGAGCACACGCTCGACTCGATCGGTGAACGCCTCTCCGTGCGTGACTTCATGGAGAGTTTGCGCTCGACGGGCGTCACGACGAGCGGTCCCCCGGCCTTCGACGCCCGCGCCAAACGCGAGTTCGCCTCCGCGCTCGATCGGGCGCTCACCCGGATGATGCGCAACGGGGGCTGAGCGACCCGACAGCGCGCACCCTGCGCCCGGCATCCCGCCTCCTGTATATTCGTCGGCGAACAGCACACCCGCCGCTAACAGGAGCCGCATCACCGGATGTTCAAGGCACTGCTGGACCGCCGCGTACCGCAGCTGACGGGCGTATACCTCGCCGCTTCGTGGGGCCTCGTGGAGTTCACGAGCTTCGCCGTCGGGCAGTTCGCGCTCTCTCCGGCGATCGCGAGTCTGGTGTTCATGCTGCTCCTGATGCTGATTCCGGTCGTGGTGATCCTCGCCTGGCGTCACGGGGCGCCCGGACCAAGCGCCTGGACGAAGACGGACGGTGCCGCCGTCGGGTTCAACCTGGCCATCGCAGCCGTCGTGTTGTTCACGGCGTTCAGCGACCAGGAGCTTGGCGCCGCCACGACCGTGAAGCTCGTCGAGGACCTGGAGGGCAACACCGTAGAGCGCGTCGTTCCGAAGGCGGCATTCCGCCGGTCGGTGCTGCTGTACTACCTGGACAGCGAGCCGGGTGAGCCCGACCTGGAGTGGCTCGAAACCGGTATCGTGGTGGGTCTCATCGTGGACCTGATTCAGGATCTGTTCGTCACGCCCGTTACCGGCGAGGACGTGACCGTGCGGGAACGGCTCGCCGAGGCCGGGTTCGGACTGAACGACGCCATTCCCCTCTCCCTGAAGCGCGAGGCGGCGGAGCGGCGCAGCATCGATCACTTCATGGACGGCTCGGTCCGCTCGGAAGCCGGCACCCTCGTCGTCGAGACGCGACTGTACGAGACGCGCAACGCCAGGCAGGTGGCGACGCACACCTACCGCGGAACCGACCCACTGGGGCTGGCAGACCAGATGTCGGTCGATCTCAGGCGCGACCTCGGGATCCCGGATTGGCAGATCGAGGAGGCCGTCGACCTGCCCGCTGCCGAGCTGCTGACCTCGTCCCCCGATGCCTACCGAGCATTCGTCGGCGCCCAGATCGCGGCCGACGCGAACGACTTCGCGACGACACGCGCGCTGGCCGAGGAAGCCCTGCGCATAGACTCGACGTTCGCCTACGCCTACCTGGTCGGAGGAATCGGCGCCTTCTTTTCCGGGGACCAGGCGACCGGACGGGAACTGTTCGCCGCGGGAAACCGGGACGCCTACCGGCTACCGGAGCGAGCCCGGCTCAGCATGCAGGTGATCGAAAAGTGGTTTTTCCAGCAGAATCCAGCCGGGGCGATCGCAGCCGCCAATTACTGGGCGGAGATCTACCCGCAGGACACGGAAGCGCGCCGGCTCCTGGCGAATCTCCATGCGGCTACCGGCGACATGGATGGGGCCATCGCGCAGGCCCGAGCCCTGCTGGCCATCGACACGGCAGATGTACAGTCGATGCGTCTGCTGGCCACGACGTTCCACCAGCGAGAGGACTACGACAGCGCTCTCGCCTACTACGACCGTCTCGGCGATCGCCTGCCGTCCGACATTCAGACGCGCCTGGATGTGGCGGCTACCCGGAGCAGCCTCGGGCAATTCGTCGAGGCGCGCTCGGGACTGGAACAGGCGAGCGTGGCGGCACCCGCCGATCCCGACCCGGTAAATGGATTGGCCAGGCTGGACATCCGTGAGGGCAAGTATGCCGATGCCGTCGCGCGCACCGAGAGAGTGATCCAGCTCGCCCGAACACCGCAGGAGCGCACGGCCGCGGCGGGGCTCGAGGAGTCGCTGTACTACAACCGGGGCCAGTTCCGCCGCCTCGAAGATGCCTACCGTCGTCGACTCGCCGCCTTCGCGGAGTACGCGCCGGTGATTCAGATTTTGGGCAGTATCGAGAACTCGGAGGCATTGCGGTTCGCGTTCGAGGCGGGACGCGAGGCCTGGGCGCTGCAGCAGCTCGACAGTCTGCGCAACCTCGCCCAGCCGCCGTGGAACCTGGATCTCGAGAACGCCGCCGTGCGCCTTCACCTGGAACGCGGGGATCTGACCTCTGCACGGGCGTCGCTGGCCGGCCTTCGTCGCCAGCGCGAAGAATTGGCGGGCGGCCGGCTGGGGAATGCGTTCATCAGCTGGATCGAGGGGCGAATCGCGGAGCTCGAGGACGGAAATTGCGGCCGCGCGCTCGCCAGCTATGACCGGGCGAAGCAACTCGCGCCGCTCGGCGTCCTGTACCGGGTCAGCCGGCTGCGCTGCTTCACGTCAGATGGCCGGTGGAAGGAGGCGGAAGCCGAGGCCGACTGGTTGCTGGAGCGGCACAGCGGTTCAGCGAACGCCCGGCTCGACATCGCTCGGTACTACGTCGCCCGCGGGCAGACCGCCGATGCGATTTCGCACCTGGAAGCCGCCGACGACATCTGGTCGGAAGCCGACGCGGAGTACATCCCGGCACGGGACGCGCGGGCGCTGCTGGAGGAGCTGCGGCGAGGGTGATCGAGACGCTGCTCGACTTCGTTCCCTCCCTGACGATCGGCGTGCTGGTCGTCGTCCTGCTGTTCGTCATGCATCGGATGTTCGAGCGTTCGGCGGGCGAGGACGGACACCAGACTCGCAATCAACTGATCCTGCTCGGCATTTCGGCGGCGGGGTTGCTGGTCGTTATCCTCGTCATGCCGATCGGCGATTCCACCCGGGGCCAGATTCTGGGACTGCTCGGAATCGTCCTCAGCGCCGGGATCGCGCTGTCCTCGACCACGTTTCTCGGCAACGCGATGGCCGGGATCATGC
>JAOTWC010000242.1 GCA_029863105.1 Gemmatimonadota bacterium
GATTGCTGAGAGATCACGCCCTGCGGCTTGGGATCGACCCGTCCTTCCGGGTGCTCGATGAGCGCGAGACGACGCTGCAGCGTCACGAAGTCATCCGCGATGTAGTGATGGTGGCGCTGAGAGACGGCGGCGGCGAGATGTCCCTGCTGCTCGAGCGGTTTCCGCTGTACGACAGCCGGTACAACAAGGGCCTGCTGGCTGCGACGGACACGGTATTGCGGGACATCCGCTGGCATGCGGGACGGTATGCCCGGTGGACCGTGGATCGCCCGTCCACCGACGCGCCGGCGGCACTGGACGCGGAGCGAATTCTCTCTCTGATCGATGGTGACGGGGAGGCACCGGCCCAGCTGGATGAAGCGGATGCCAGAGGCTTGCAGCTTGCCGCCGCTCTGTACGGGCTCGCGCACAGATCTCTGTCGGCGTGGCTCGCCTGGATGGAGAGCGAGAACGTGCGGGATTTCGATAGCCTGATTCTGGATGCGCGCCGCCTCCTGACCCGGCCCGAACATCGATCGGCCCTGGAGTCCATCCGCCGCAGCATGAGAATCCTGATCATCGATGAGTTCCAGGATACCGACGGCGCCCAGCAGGATATCGCATTCGCACTGGCCGGAATCGGAGAACCGGAAGCGGAAGGGTGTCCACAGCTGCTGCTGGTCGGTGATCCCAAGCAGAGCATCTACCGATTTCGCGGCGCCGACGTGGCGGTGTGGAACCGCGTCCAGGAGGCATTGTGCGGCGCCGACGGACCGATGCATCTCACCGTGAATTTCCGTACGCAGCCCGGCGTGGTCGAGTTCGTGAACGACGTGTGTTCGGCGGCTCTGGATGCGACGTCCGCACACCTCACGGCGATCGCTCCAGAATTGCGGATCGCATACAGCCCGCTGGTCGCCGCGAGAGCTGGTGACCATACCGAGGGAATCGACTGGCTGGACTGCTCCACGTCCGGTTCGTCGGGCGAGATCCGGCTGCTGGAAGCGAAGCTCGTGGTCTCGAGGATCCGTCGACTGCTGGATGTCGGACGGGTTACGGATCCCTCCACCGGCGCGGAGCGGCCTGTTCAGGCCCGGGACATCGCGATCCTCGCCCGAACCCGCAAGGGTCTGGAACTGGTGGACGAAGGTCTGCGTGAAGCGGGAATCCGGACGTTCAACGGTGCGAGCCTCGGGCTGTCCGATCGGCAGGAAGTCATCGACCTCGTGACTGTGCTTCGGCTGTTCCGGAACCCGGAAGATGACTACTACGGGTTCGCGTTCCTCCGGTCGCCGTTCGTCGGGCTGAGGGACGAGACGATCGCGAGGTTCCGTCTGGATCCGGATACCGGGAACGGTCCGCTTCTCAAGCAGGCGGCGAAATTCCTCGACCGTGTGGAACAGGGGAGTGCGTCGTGGTTCGAGGCGCCTGAAGACGGCAGCATCGGGATGGTCGAGCAAGAGTCGCTCCGGCGCGCCCTCCGTGCCTTGAACATCGGGCAGGGTCTCGTGGATCGGGTCCCCAGTTCAGAGCTGCTCGAGACCGTAGTCCGCCAGACGTCGTACCGCATGCACCTCCTGCTGCTCCCGGGTGCGGATGAAGCCGTGGCCAGCATCGAGCGGTTCGAGGCCCTTCTCGACGAGTACAGGCGATTGCCACTCGCCGGATTCCTCGACCTGTGGGACCGCTGGGGCGAGCAGGATCTCGGGATCCCACAGGCTCCGCTCAACAGCGCGGCCGACGACGTCGTCACCCTGCAGACGATCCACACGGCGAAGGGCCTCGAATGGCCCATCGTATTCCTCGTCCGTGCCGCGGACGCCGACCGGGATCGCCTGAGTGGCACGTATGTGGCTGATCCCCGGCTCGGCCCGATCCTCATGCCCGGCGCACCCGAGCGGGGTTCCAGGGCACGGGCGATCGCGGCCCGGGAATCTGCCGCCGAGCAGGCGGAAGAGGCCCGACTCCAGTACGTGGCCCTCACGCGGGCCCGCGACCGCGTTGTCATCGCGGCGCCGGACACGGAAGCCGGGTACATGAAGTACATGCGCCCGAGATTGGCCGGCGCGACGCACCCCCACCTCGTTCCCGAAGATCGCCAGAGCCAGGCCGTGGATCGGCGCCCCGCGTCACGCGCCACCGCCGTCGATCCGATTACCCGCACCGGCGGACAGATCGAGGTGTTCGACGGAGTCTCAAAGGGCCAGCTCGACATCTTCATGCACTCTCCGCGAACTGGTCCGGGGGAGACCGATGCGGTCCTGTCACAGGCAACTCTCACGCCCGTCGTATACCGCGCGCCCGATCCGGTCCAGGGGTCGCTCGCTCCCGTGCCCGTCACGCTGGCCTGGCTGAAGCTGCTGGAGCCCGGTCCGCTTCCGGAACTTGCGAGCCCGGTACCCGAGCCGGCTCAATCGCGTTTGAGCTCGGCCACCGAGAGGAGCATGCAGGCCCGAGACCTCGAGGCGTGGCGACTACGCTACGTGCATGGAGTGGAAGAGACGTGGAGGTTCGCCCCGTCTGCCGACCGGGCGGACGAGGTCCCGCCACATCTCCGCGGCACGCTCATCCACGGTGTCCTGGAGCGGATCGAGTCGATTCGCGAGCTGGCCGGCGTTCTGGACGAGACGATCGCCGGCATTGAAGCGCCGCCAGGCGTGGAGGAACACCTGATGCCGGGAACGGCCTATCGCGAGGCGCTCGAGGCGGAAATCGGCCGCGTGGTCGAAAGCGACGATTGGCGATGGTATGTCGGGGGCGAACACTTCCGCGAACTGAAGTTTCTCCATCTCGCCAGCGATGCGGACTGGCGGCTGGGTGCGATAGATCTGTATCGCCCGACCGGTCCGGGACCGAGCCCGTGGGTCATCGACTTCAAGACGCATCGTATCGGGGCAGCCGACGTGGCGTCGGTCGCCGCGACATACGAGACCCAGATGGAAATCTATCGAGCGGCAGTCAGCGCGTTGTCAGGCGTGATGCCCCGGGCCCTCCTGCACTTCACACATCCGAACGTCGCGACGGAAGTGTCGGAGGCATCCTGAGCGGCCCGGACTTGGCGCCGTCGGGGCGGGCATGCGACCTTGCGTGAGGTCAGGGGACCGGTTCCGCAACAGGATAGCCACCATGTCGAGATTCAAGCCGGTGAGGCGGCGCCTTTGTCGCCTCGGTGTTTCGTCGCTTCCGTTGGCCGTCGGCCTCCTGGCCTGCAGCGGACAGCTTCCGCGAGTCGATGCGAGCATCCCGCAAACCGGGAACGACGCCGAGCGTGCCCGCGACATCCTCGCGCGTCATCCCGTGTTCGATGGTCACAACGATCTGGCCTGGGCGATTCGTCGCGCGGATGCGCCGTTTGACGTCGAAGCTTACGACCTGCGCGAACACACGCCGGGCCATA
>JAOTWC010000243.1 GCA_029863105.1 Gemmatimonadota bacterium
TGAGTCGGTGACGGTGCGCGTGCGGTTTTCACCGGCGCTCGCGCTGTGGGCCGAACGAAACCGGCTTGGACGACGGGAGGACGACGTGGAGCCCGGTGGCACGGTACGAGCGTTTGACGTTCGACGAGTCGAGCCGTTCGTGGACTGGATTCTGAGCCTGGACGACGGAGCAGAGATTCTCGAGCCGCGAGAGGTTGTGGCAAGCCTGCGTGCGCGAGCCAGGGCCATCTACGCGCTTCACGCGAGCGACGTCCCGAATGAGTAACAGGTCAGATTCCGCCATCGCTCAGCTGACCCGGCTGCTATACCTGATCCCGGCGGCTTCCAGCCCTGAGGGGCTGTCGCTTTCCGAGGCATCGCGGCGGCTCGGCGTCGACGAGGAAACGGTCCTGGCGGACATCCGCGACCTGTCGGCGCGGGAGTTTTACCACCCGGCGGGTGGCGCCGAGGATCTGCGGGTCGAAGTCGAGTCCGATCGGATCCGAGTCCGGTCGAGCGGGAAGTTCGGACGCCCGCGTCGACTCTCGCCGCGAGAGGCGCTGGCCACGCACCTCGCCTTGCGAAGTCAAGCGTCCGGCCTGTCGGGCGCTGCCCGCGACCGGGTTCTGTCCATCGCGGATCGATTTGCGTCGGGCCTCGCCGCGGTCCCGGTTGACGATCTGGTGGACCGATTCTCGGTGGAGGAATCGGGCGAGTCAGCCGGCCCGGCCCTGGCGGAGCTTCGCCGGGCGACCGCCGCTGGAGTTCGCTGCGAAATCGTCTATGTGTCGGCTGACGGAGCCACGCCAACCGTGCGGACGCTCGATCCGTACGGGATCGCAGTAGCCGATGGACACTGGTATGCGATCGGACATTGCGGCGTGCGAAAGGATGTGCGGGTGTTTCGGATCGATCGGATCATCGACCTCAGGACGACGGAGAACCGGTTCGAAGTTCCGGCCGATTTCCGACTCGAAGAATACGTTCGGGAGGGCCGCGTGTTTCGTTCAGACGCCACGGTACCCGTGGTCATCAACTACTCCGGGGGCACGGCGGCAAGGCTCGCCGGGCATCCGGGAGCGAAAGCCGGTCGTGCGGGGACGATCTCCATCCGCCATGAAGTGGCTGAGCCCGACTGGGTGGTTCGCCACGTACTGGGGTGCGGCGGCGAAGCCGTCGTCGAGTCGCCGCCGGAGCTGCGCGAACGGGTCGCCGCCGCCGCCGACCGCCTCAGTCGGTCTGCGAATCCAAGCGAATGATCCCGAACAGGGCACCCGCCGGGTCTCGCAACCAGGCGAACCGGCCGACTTCGGGAACGTCCATCGCCGGGACGATGAGCTCGGCACCCAGCTCGGTCCCTCTCTGCACGGCCTCGTCGCAGTCGGCCACGGCGAAGTAGACCACCCAGTGCGGCGGCACGTCTCCCCACCCCGCCTGCAGCTTCACCATGCCACCCACCGGGGTACCGGCCCGGAAGAATGATGTGTAGGGTCCGATGGGCATGTCCGCCGTCATGGCTTCCCACCCGAACAACTCACAGTAAAACTCCTGGGCCTTGCCCGGATCGCTTGTAAGAAGCTCGTTCCAGCACAGAGATCCGGGTTCGTCCCTGACCATGACCCCGCAGTGGTCGCCAGCCTGCCACAGGCTGAACCTCGCCCCCTGTGGATCCGCCAGGACGGCCATGCGCCCCGACGTCATGACGTCGAATGGCGGCACGACGACGGTTCCTTCCAGTTCGGCAGCGCGGGCGACGGCTGCATCGACATCGTCCACCGAGACATAGGTTCCCCAGAAGTCAGGCGTCGCATTCGGCTGGCCAGGATCAACCTGGTACAACGCAGCGACGTCCAAGCTGCGGAGTCCAAACCGCAGGTAGGGATGGGCCTCTCCCATGGGAGTTTCCGTGACGGACCAGCCGAACAGGTCCGTGTAGAAGGCACGGGCGGCGGCCGCATTGCTCGATCCAAGCTCAACCCAGCAGAAGCTGCCCGGTGGATTCGACTGCTCGTCCATCCCAGCCTCCCGTGATGTGTGGTCGTGCGCCCGGCTGTCTGCCGGTTCAACGGGAATCAACCTCGCATCTGGCGGCGGTCTGCTCAACCCGGTGGGTCTGTCGGTGTCGGACGCCATTCCTATACTGTTCGCCATGCCGCTCCGTATTGTTCGTGCCGGTACGAGTGCCGCCCTGTGGGACACGTGTCTCGAGAGCTTCCTGCGGTCGTTGGGGGCACACGCCGGCCCGGCGCCGCATGCGTCCCGACTTTGGGTGGCACACCGCACACAGCGCGACGCGACCCTCGAGGCGGCAGCGGCGCTCGGCCTCCCGGGCTGGTTCGATCCTCCCGTTCATTTTCTGTCCGAACTCCGGCAGCTGTTCGGGATCACGGCACGGCCAATCGGAATTCTCACCGGGCGACTCCTCGTCGCGCGCCTCGCACGGGAACACGGCGAGAGCCTGGGTTTGCGCGGGCAGGCAGCCGAGAGTGGTCCGGCACGTTCGCACATGCTCGACACGCTGTTCGGCGACCTCCTGTCGGAGGGCGTCGAACCGCAGACCCTGAGAAACGTGCTTTCGGCGATCGACACGGAGGAGTTTACGCGACGGCGGAATCTCTGGGTCGCGGACACGTACGCGGCGTTCCGCGAATCTCTGACCGCGGAGGGTCTGTTCGACGCCCGCCAGATCCACGCGCTGGCGGCCGAGGCCGTGGAGGCCGGGCAGCTCGGCCAGGCGGTCCGCGATGCACGAAGCCTGCACATCTACGGAGTCACCTCGTTGCGCCAGCGGCACCGCCTGTTCCGCGCCCTCGCCGACCAGCAGGCCGTCGAGGTCCACGCATATGTCGTTCGCGAGCCCGAAGAATCCGAGTGGGAAACCCTGACCGCCGATGTCGTGGACATGGACGACGGTGACGTTCTCCGCCCGTCTGTGCAGCCTGTTCCCGATGCCATTCGCGAGGCCCGCCACGTGGCGCGCTGCGTGAAGAAGCTGCTGGTCGAGGAAGGGAGACGACCCCGGGACATAGCGGTCGTCGCGCGCTCCGGGAGGGAGGATACTCGCAGAATCTTCCACGAGCTCAGGGACTGCGGAGTGCCGGCGACCGCGCGCCTGCGGTCCGCGCTGGCCGAGGTCCCGGCTCTCCGAGCACTGCTCGAGCTATTCCGCGCCCAGGCGGAGGGCTGGGACTACCGCGGGGTCCGTTCCGTAACGATGACTCCCTATTTCGGCGAACCCCTCGATCCCGCCGTGCTCGATTTTCTGGCTTCGCAGAGGCGGGTCCGGGGACTCGATGCCTGGGCCGCGTCCGCCGAGAACGTGGCCCGGCTTGCCCGGGATGGTTCGGGCGATCGGGCCGCTCGCCAGCTGCGCAATCGCGGCCTGAGTGTGAA
>JAOTWC010000244.1 GCA_029863105.1 Gemmatimonadota bacterium
CCGACGGAAGTCCGGGGCTCCTGTTGTCGGCCGTACGTTCCGGAAGTCCGGCCGAACAGGGCGGACTTCGGCGGGGTGACCTGATTGTCGGCATCGACGACTTTAAGATCGACGGTGTGGAGGACTTCATGGTCGTTTTGTCCGAAGCGACGCCCGGAACACGGGCCATCGTGCACGTGATTCGAGACGGGAAACAACTGGAACTCGAGGTGACATACGGTGGCAAACCGTAACAGACGAGAGGCACCGGGACGCGACAGATTCGCGTCCGTGCCCGGCGGGAAGCTCGTCGCGCTCTCGGCACTGTACGAGAGCACGCGTGCCATCGGCGGTCGTTCCAGTCTCGAGGAGATCCTCGAGGAGGTGCTCAACCAGGCTGAACTGCTGATCGGGTGCGAGCACGCCGCGCTGATGTTGTACGACGAAGATACTGAGACCCTGCGCGTGGCAGCGCTTCGCGGTTACGGCGATGGGCGTGAGAACCTGCTGCGCAGTGTGATGAAGTTGGACGAGGGCCTCAGCGGCTGGGCTGTTCGGAGCCAGCGCGCAGTTCGGGTGGGAGACGTGCGACTGGATCGGCGGTACCGCGAGGGCCTTCCCGAGGCTCGCTCCGATATGGCGGTCCCCCTTGTCGTGGGTCGCCATGTGGCGGGCGTAATCAATGTCGAGTCCGAACGCGAGGATGCGTTCACCGAAGAGCATGAGAAGTTGCTTACCGTCCTGGGTGCGCAGGCCGGCCTGGCGATTCTGGCATTCCGGACCCAGCAGGCACTGCGTGGACGCCTGGCCCAGCTGGAGGCCCTGCACCAGATCAGCCAGTTGGCCAGCGAGGCCGATTCCCTGGGTGTGACGCTCAACCAGATGCTCGACATCGCTCAGGAAACGGTACCCGAAGCCGAGTGCGCCATTCTGCTGCTCGACCCCCAATCCAACGTGCTCACACTCGCCGCCGGAGAGGGCTACCAGGCCTCCGCGCGCTACCTGGAAATACCCGTCGGCCGAGGAGTCACCGGCCGGTGTGCTGCCACGGGGGAGGTCCAACACCTCAGAGATCTTCGGTCGCCCGAGGCCGGCCATTACATCCCGGGCATTCCGGGTGCCCGGTGTGAACTCGCCCTTCCGATGGTCGCGGAGGGCAGGACAATCGGTGTGCTGAACGCGGAGGCGACCGAACTCGATGCATTCGGATCCCAGGAGATTCAGACGTTGACCCTGCTCGCCCAACAGGCGGCGGCCGTCATTCGTGGCGGGCAGCTGCTCGATGAGACACGCAGATTGGCCATCACGGACGGGCTGACGGGTCTGCACAACCGCCGGCACTTCATGCGGCAACTTGAGGAGAACGTCCTTCGAGCAACCCGTTACCAGGAAACGATGGCGCTGGTCATGCTCGACCTGGACTTTTTCAAGGAAGTTAATGACCGATTCGGTCACCAGGTGGGCGACCGGGTGCTGGAGCTCATCGCGGTGGCCCTGAAGGAATCCGTCCGTGACAGCGACCGGGCGGCGCGCCTGGGAGGCGAGGAATTCGCGCTGTTGCTTCTTCGGTGCGACCGTGAGCTGGCGATCGCGATCGCCGAACGCGTCCGGGACCGCATCCGGGATTTGACTGTCGAAGATGTTCCGGATGCAGATGTCGATCTGTCCGCTTCGGTTGGGATTGCGTTCTTTCCGGAGGACGGCGACAGTCCGAAGGCGCTCATGCGGGCAGCCGATGACGCCCTGTATACGGCGAAGCGAAGTGGCCGAGATCGTGTCGTACTCGCCCAGTCCATCAGAACCGCGGCGGTGGACGGTACGAGCTGACAGGCGGACTCCGTGGTAACACCGAGGTAGCGATGACTGATCTGGCCGCGAAGACATGCGTACCCTGCCACGGCGGCGTTCCCCCACTTTCCGGCGACGCGTTGGCGAGCCTCCTCAGCCAGCTGGACGGTGACTGGCGGGTCGTGGAAGGCCACCACCTGCGCCGCGAGTATTCGTTCGCCGATTTCGCATCGGCACTCGCCTTCACGAACCAGGTGGGAGCGCTGGCCGAAGCCGAGGGACACCATCCTGACGTGCACCTCGCCTGGGGTCGGGTGGCCATCGACATCTGGACGCACAAGATCGATGGCCTGACCGAAAGCGACTTCGTCCTGGCGGCCAAGATTGAGCGGGCTCACGGCAGCTGACCCGGACCAGAGCGATCGGCTGGAGTTCCTGTTCCTCGACTCCTGGGTATCGAACCGGGCCGAGGGGAGCGGCTCCGCCGTCGCGATCGCCGGGCTTGCAGCAGGACTTCGCTCGCTCGGGCATCGTGTCGAAGTCCTCAGACCGCGCCGGGTCTATCGGTCGCTGGATGCCACGCGCCTCCTGTACAACCTGACGCTTCGAAACAGGCTCGCCGACCTCGAGCGGGCGTACGACGTGGTCGTCGGATTCGATTACGACGGTTGGGCTCTGCACGGAGAGGCCGGAGCCCTGTATGCCGTCGCCCTCAAGGGGGTCGCGGCCGACGAGAGGCGGTTCGAGACCGGCTGGTACCGGCTGAAATTCACCCTCTGGTCGGCCCTGGAAGGCAGAAACGCTCGCTCGGCCGACCGCGTATTCGTGACGAGCGAGTACAGTCGCAAGCAGGCGGTGGCGGCCTATGCGCTGTGCACCGACCGCGTCCGACTCGCGCCGGAGGGAACGGATCCCGCGGTCGCGGCGGGCGACGGAAGCGGCGGGCCGGAGGCGCCGACCGTGCTGTCCGTGGCGAGGCAGTACCGCCGTAAGGACACGGCGTCGCTGATCCGGGCGGTGCCGGGGCTGCTGGCCGCCGTACCGCGCGTCCGGGTGCGGATCGTTGGAGACGGACCGGAGCTGCGAAGGATCCGCCGGCTGGTAGGCTCGCTCGGTTTGGAGGACGCGGTCAGCCTGCTCGGGGCCCTGCAGTCCGTCGATGCACTCCGTCGCGAATACGAGCGTGCTTCCGTGTTCTGTCTTCCGAGCCTTCAGGAAGGGTTTGGGATCGTGTTCCTGGAGGCGATGTCCCACGGCCTGCCGATCGTCGCCGCGGCCGCCGGAGCCGTCCCCGAAGTTGCTCCTCACGGAGAGACGTCGCTGCTGGTTCCTCCCGGCGACTGCGAGGCACTGACGCGCGCGCTGACACGGATCCTGACCGAGCCGGGTCTCGCCGGGCGTCTCGGGAGAGCCGGACGCGAGCGCGCCGCCCGATACGACTGGACCTCCGCCGCCCGAGCATTTGTCCACGGAATTCGGTCCTGATCGAGCTATCGACGCCCACACCGCTTGCTCTGGCTGCGGACCATGCCCGATATTGGCCGGACTTATGCCCGTCGGGCCGCAGATCCCGATGGCAGT
>JAOTWC010000245.1 GCA_029863105.1 Gemmatimonadota bacterium
CATCTCCGCCCGGTCGGCTAATCGTCCTGCTTCTTGAGTACGGCGAGGCCGATATCCAGGTGGCCTTCGGGCGTGATCGTGAGGACCTGGGCGGCTCCCTCCGACGCTTTTACGAGGACTCGATCCCCCTCCAGCTCGTAGTCGAGCTGGACGGCGTTACCGAACGGTCCGGTAATCATCACCTTGCCGTCGGAACTGAATTCGTAGGTGACGACGCCCATCTCGTCGGAGTACGTGCCCTCGAGTCCGCCGCCGCAGCCAGCGAATGCGAGCGCAACCACGAACAGCAGGACAAATCCGATGCGGCGCATGCGTTCCTCCCGTGAGGTACGTGCTAGAAAACGGATACCTTGAGTCCCGCCAGGTACCGTTGCGGCTGCTCGCGGACATCTTTCGTCAGCAGTGCGATTTCTTCGGTCGCGGCCTGGAGGTTCTCCATGGCGGCGGCCATCCGGTCGTGAAGCACGGGATCGTTGACCAGTTTGCCCATCGACCCCTCTCCGTCGTCGATCTTCCGGAGAATCGAAGCCAGCGCCTCGGAACTGGCACCGAAATTCTCGCTTGCGGCAGCGAGCCTGGCCGCGAGACTGTCGATGTTGGCAACGGTGCTTTCCAATTCCGGACCGTCGGTAGCGTCGCTCAACTGGCCTGACAGGCGGGACAGATTCTCGATCAACTGCTCCAGGGTGCGCGACTGGCGATCGAGCATCACTTCCAGTCCACCCATGGTGCCGGCGAATGCCCCGGCACCGGTTCCGACGCTGGTGATCAGGCTGTCGGACAGCAGACGCCGTGTCCGGTCGAGAAGGTCAGTGGCCTGCCCGCCCAACTGATCCGCCAGGCTGTTAAGCCCCGGAGCTACGAGTGCTGGAATCGTGTCCCCCGACGCAAGGTCGTCGGAAGCCGTTCCGGGTTGGAGACCAACGAGCATCTGGCCGATGAACCCTGTGGATTCGATGGAAGCGCGCGTATCGGAAGGCAGCCGCCCGCGGGGAGACAACGCGAGCCGGAGGACCACGCCGTCCCCGACGAGGCGAACCGACTCGACGGTGCCGATCGGAACGCCCCGCAGCGTGACGTCCGACCCTTCAGACACGGACGCCGCATCGTCGGTGGCCACAAACAGCGTGATGTCGTTACCGCCCCACCGGGCGCCGCTGATCCACAGTATCCCCGCGACGAGGCCGATGAATGCGAGTATCAACAGGGCGCCGACTTGCAGCTCGAGCCGGTGCTGCCTGCGTAACCCCGGATCTCTCATTCGCCGATCATCTCCTCTTCAAGCTTCGGGTGCAGGAATTCCTGGACCACCGGGTCCGGCGAACTCCTGAGTTCTGCCGGCGTGCCCGACGCCCGGACTTTGCCGTCCGACAGCAACACGATGCGATCGCCCAGAAAGAATGCGGACTCGATATCATGCGTCACGATGACGCTTGTCGAACCCGTTTCCCGCTGGACCTGCGCAATCAGCCGGTTGATGACGCTCGCGTTGACCGGATCGAGACCCGTCGTCGGTTCGTCGTACAGGATGTACTTCTGGCGCCCCACGATGGCCCGCGCGATCGCGACCCGCTTCTGCATGCCACCGGAAAGCTCCGACGGCAGGAGAGCGAGCACTTCCGGCCCCATGTTAACGAGTGAGACTGCCTCGAGCACGAGTGGATCCGTCATTGCGTAGACGTGGCGGCAGTGATCGGCCGGGAGTCCCAGCTGGATGTTCTGGGCCGCCGTCAGAGAATCGAACAGGGCCGAATTCTGGAATACGTAGCTGATTTTGGAGCGGATTTCCCGGATCTCGCGTCCGCCGGCCTGCGGTACCGACATGCCCTCGACGCAGACGTCACCCTCGTCCGGATCGAACAGCCCTACGATGTGCTTGAGCAGAACGCTCTTACCCGTGCCCGACGGGCCCATGATCACGAGACTGGTTCCCTCGTGGATGTCCAGGTCCACGCCATCTAACACGCGCTTGCCGTTCAGCGTCTTGCGGAGTCCTCGAATTTCGATCACGCCGGGTATCTCTTCACGACACGGCCTTGTAGATCGGGGCCAGAACCACGTCCAGGACCATGAGGGCGACGATGATTGCGACGACCGTATTCCGAGCGGTCCGGCCCACACCGGCGGCTCCACCCTCTGCGTGAAATCCGACGAAGCAACCTGTGAATGTGATCGTGATGCCGAAGCAGACTGCCTTGATCAGCGTAAAGATGACGGCAGGCTCGTAGTTGTAGGACTGCACGCCGCGCACGTACTCCGCCGTGGTCATCGGAAGCAGGGCGATCGACGTGAACCAACCGCTGAGCACCCCGATGATGTTTGCGAAGATCACGATGGGTACCATCACGATTGCGCCGGCGACGACCCTGGGGACGACGAGTTCGATGATCGGATCCCGGCCGAGGGTGCGCAGCGCATCGATCTGGTCCGTGACCTTCATGGTGCCGAGCTCGGCGCCGATGCCGGCTCCCACGCGGCCGGCCATGATGATCGCAGACAGCAGCGGGGCAAGTTCGGTCAGCATGCCGGCGACAACAGCCTGACCCACGATCCACATCGGGAGGTCCGTGAACTGGTAGCCTGCCTGCTGCGCCAGAATCGATCCGCTGAGCGCACCCACGAACAGAACGAGTGGCAAGCTGTCGATCCCGATGGCTTTCGCCTGCACGAACGCCTCTCGCCGCCACTCGTTCGGACGTCGCAACGCGGACGCCGTGGCACAGGCCATCACGCCCGCCGATCCAAACTGCCGCGTGACATGGATGCCCTTCCGTCCGATGGCCCGGACGGAGGATGAGGGGGAGGTCATGGGGATGGGCGTCTCCGGGTGGCCCGCATAGAGTCCAGCTGCTCGCGGAGTGAACGCTTCTGCGCCCCCTCTCCGATCTCCACGGGGGAACCCGTAAACTCCGACGCCCGTACTCCATTCCGGCCGCTCGTCGCCGTATCGGCCACATCACCGTCGACCGCCGCCACAGCACTGTCGCGAAGGCTGGCGAGAGAGTCGGCGATCCCGGCGATCTGTTCCGCCAGGGCTTCCATGCGTTCGGGGTCCGGGCCGACCCGCTCCGCGAAAGCCAGCAGGTCAGCCGCCGTGATTCCGTGCGCCCGAAGGATGTCCGCCCGCACCGAATCCGCCCGGGCATCCCGATCGGCTGGATCGCTGCCGTCTGGTGGGAACCTGCGCAGGTCGGCCAGCTCGGCCATCACCGCGACATAGGTGTCGGGCGCTATCAGACCGTCGTCGCCCGACGCGCTGTCGCGGCAACCGAACACGACCAGGGCCGAGGCGATCGCCAGAGCTGACGTACGGACGAGCGCGCTATTCAT
>JAOTWC010000247.1 GCA_029863105.1 Gemmatimonadota bacterium
GGCCGACATCTGGGACGCCGAGGCTGCGATCGAGAGACGCCTCGCGCTCGGCGGCTCGGCCCGGGAACGGGTGCTCGAGCAGTTGGAGGCGGCCAGGGAGCGAGCCACGGACTGATCGACCGGCTCCGGCTAGTACATCCCAAGTCCCAGCGTGAACAAGGCCAGCGAGGCGTCGCGATCGTCGCCGTACGTCTGCAGCAGGAGGTCGAAGTTCGGGGTCAGGTAGAGGTTGCCGCCGATCCTGATGTCGTACCCCACCCCGAGCGTCACTCCGAAGCCTTCATCGTCCGTCGTGAACGTCCCACCACCGACATCCAGGCTGGTCATCACACTCGCAAACCCGATCCCGGCTTTCGCAAAGAACCCGCCGGGCAGGGCAGGATCGAACAGCGCCGTGAACGTGGTATTGGCGAAGCTGACGTTGGTGCCGTCCACGTCGTAGGTCAGGCCGGCGACTTCGCCCCCGAGCTGCACGTGCTGCGAAACGGAGCCTCCGATTCGAAAGTAGCCGGCCGGTCCATCGTCGTCTTCGCTCGTCGTACCGCCCCCGAGTCCGCCGCTGAGCCACAGGCCAACATGCTCGGCGGGTGCGCGATCGCCGTCCTGGGCCGACAGGGTGGCGGAAGATGCGAGGAGCGTGATGAGGCAAACGCAGACCACACGTGTGTAGGTCATCGATCAGGTCCCCTGGCTGGTGAATAAGCACCCACGGCATGGCTGAGCGAATGGCTCCGCCGCAGGTTGCGGTAGCTTTAATACCGAGGGCCATGATGAAAGTTGCCGACCACCAGGGTACCACATCGTGATCTGGGCGTTGCACGGGGCGTTCGGGGACGCCGACGATTGGCGGGAACTGGAAAGCGCTCTGGGTCCCGAGCGGTTGATCGCCGTAGATCTGTGGGCACCTGAACACGACCTCCCTCTGCGTGCATGGGCCCGCGCGTTCAATCTGCGGGTCGCGGCCGTCGACTCCGATCCGGTGCTGCTCGGCTACTCGATGGGTGCGCGGCTCGGATTGCACGCGCTTGTCGAATCCGAGGCGCCGTGGAAGGCGGCGGTTCTGGTGGCCCCCCATCCGGGACTTCCCGCTGCGGCTGCGCGTCGCGCGCGCCGTCAAACGGACGATGGTTGGCTGAAACGTTTCGATACGCTCGACTGGCCTGAGTTCTGGGCGGAGTGGACGAACCAGCCTGTCCTGGCCAGCGTCGGCCCCCGACCCGATCCGCCCGCTCGCAGGGCCCGCAGACGCGGCCTGGCGTCGTGGTCCCTCGCGGAGCAGGCCGACCTGTGGTCGGATCTGAAGCACATCAGGTGTCCCGTTCTGTGGATCACGGGTGAGCGCGACGAGAAGTTCACAGCTATCGGCGCAGCGGCCGCTTCGCTGGTGCCCGACTGCGCCCAGACGACTGTGCCGGGAGCGGGACATCGAGTGCCCTGGGATGCCCCCGGTACGTTCCTGCGCCTGGTGGAAGACTTCCTGCGCAGCAGATCCGCCCAGCCCTGAATCCCGAAACGCCTACCCGGCCGAGATTTCGGCCAGCAGCTCCTCCGGATCCAGCCCCTCGGTTTGCAGGATTCGCTGCACCGTCCGGCCGATCAGACTGTCCGGCGTGGAAGCTCCGGCGGTAAGTCCGATGGAAACCTCTCCCTCCGGAAGCCACTCGCCTTCGACACAGAGTTCCCCGTCTGTGACTCGGCGGTGAGAGATCGTGCCCGTTGTCGGATCGACGCTCTTATCCGTTTCGATATGGAACGTTCGAGCCGACTCCGAGCACAGGTGTGCCAGGTGGGTCGTGTTTGAGGAGTTGTAGCCGCCGACCACGATCATCAGGTCAGGGGGCTCCCGCATCAGTCCGACGACCGCGTCCTGACGATCCTGGGTGGCGGAGCAGATCGTGTCGAAGCTCCGGAAGCGCCGTGGCAGCTCTTCGTCGCCGTAGCGATCGCGAATCGCCTCGCCGATCACCTGCGCGATTTCGAGCGACTCGGACGCCAACATGGTCGTCTGGTTGGCCACGCCGACCCGTTGAAGGTGAACATCGGGATCGAAGCCCCCCGAGCACTTGCCCGAGAACGAATCCAGCAGCGTTGCCGCGTCCAGATTCCCGCGAATGAAGTCGCACACCGTCCGCGTGTCGTCCATGTCGCGGACGACCAGGTAGGTGCCTCCCGGGTGCCGCATGACCTGCGAGCTCGTCGCGCGGGTCTCTTCGTGATAGTACTTGCCGTGGACGATCGCCGTGAAACCATCCCTGGCGTAGCCTTCCACCCTCTTCCAAACGTGAAGCACGGAGCCGCACGTGGTGTCAACGAGCACGCACCCGATGTCCCGGAGCGCCTGGAAGTCCGACAGCTTCACACCGAATGCCGGGATCACGACTACGTCGTCAGGCGTTACGCCCGTGAAGTCGAAGACGCCCTCGTCATCCGGATAGAGAAACGTGACGCCCATCTCCTTCAGCCGATTGTTGACGTGCGGGTTGTGGATGATCTCGCCGACGAGAAAAATGCGGTGGTCCGGAAACTTCCTGCAGGTCTCATACGCATACTCGACGGCCCGGTCGACTCCGTAGCAAAAGCCGAGACTGTGCGCCATTCGAAACGTGATCCTCCCGGCACGCAGCGAGTAGCCGGAGGCCTTGATAGCTGCCACCAGCTCGCTGCCGTACTCGGCATCCAGAACCGGCTTGACCTCGGCCTTGAGCCCGAGCCCCTTCCGGAAGTACGTCGCTTCGGCTTCCGACATCAATGCTCCAATCCCACTACTTCGTAGCCCTCTCCCGACCACCGAAGATACACCGTGGCGGGCCGCGGCGCGGCTCTCCCGTCTCGCTCGACCACGATCTCGATGCGTGCGCAGGGTACGCGCGTCCGAACGGGTCCGGTGGACGGTCCGGGCCGACCGGATCCATGGGAGCGGGGTAGCAACCGCCGAGTACCGACAGGAGGGCGACTGCCAGCAGCGAGCTGTCTGGGAATATGCCGGGTTGGCGCGAAACGGAACCCGATATGCGCGGGGTATGCCATAAAGGCGCAATTCGACCCCTCACGGGCCCGTCGCCCCCGGCGCAGTTCGTGCAAGCTGGGGTCGGACACGATCTGGAGGTGAACCGTATCAGGGGAGTGGTCGAGCGCATGTTCAGTTTGAAGAATAGATCGTCGTCGAGCCCGTACCAAACACTGGCGTCGCAAGAATGGTTCGATTCGTCCGACCTGGCCATTTCCTTCGATGACGACGACCCGGCCGCGGCAGGTGATCCCGCCCTCACCGATGCGGGGCGAAAGCGGCTTCCCGTTCTGCCTCTGCGAGGCACGATCGT
>JAOTWC010000246.1 GCA_029863105.1 Gemmatimonadota bacterium
CGACGAGCTGCACGCGGTCGGGTCACCGTGGGGCATCCCGGTCCACTGCCTCGTCGAGTTCGCGGCGGTCGTTTCGAATCCACGGATCTGGCGCCAGCCGTCATCGCCGTCCGCCATCGCGGACCAAGCTGCCGTGTGGCAGGAGAGCCGGGGGTTTCGCCTGCTCGGCGACGACGCGGTCGTGTGGTCGCGCTCCTGCGAGCTCGCCACCCGCGGTCACGTCGCCGGCGGCGCCTGGTACGACGCGCGCGTCGCCGCGGCGTGTCTCGCCCACGGCGTCCGCGAGCTCTGGACCGCCGACCGCGACTACTCGCACTTTCCCGCCGTCAGAGTCCGCAACCCGTTGGTCGAAAGCGGCTGACTGTCGGAGGCGCCGACCTTCGGTTCCCGCCATCGCCCAACTTCACCCCGCGCTGTCTTCTCAGATGTCTACCAGCTCGACGGGCCGGGCCGGCGGCGGTTCGTCGACCGCCGCTCCAGGAAGATGGGTGGCACGGAGCTTGCGTCCTTCTGCTCTCGGCTCCCCCGGCACGGTGCCGAGACTGGGGAGTCCTGCGGAGACATCGAGATGCGCACCCACATCGCGCTGCTGCTGCTCTTCTTGCCGTCCATGGCGTGTGACGACTCCCCGGCCGCGCCGGGTGACACCGCCCTCTCCTTCGAGACCCTCTTCCGGGCCTCGTCTTCCGGATTCTCGGAGCCCCAGAGGAGGGTCGTCGATGACGCGGGCGACTGGGCCCAGACCTGGCAGACCCTGTACGCCGGTCAGAGCCCGCTCCCCGCGTTGCCGGCGGTCGACTTCGGGCGTGAGACGGTGATCCTGGCCGCGGCCGGCCCTCGTAGCAACGGCTGCTACGCCATCGAGATCACCCGGGTCAGCCTGACTCGCCGGCGGACGCTGGAGGTCGACGTGACCGAGACCGTCCCCGGGCCGGCCTGCGTCTGCACGCAGGCCGTCACCCAGCCGGCGCATCTGGTCAAGGTCGAGAGGGTCTCGGCCCCGGTCAATTTCGTCGACCGGCTGTTCCAGCGGGCGTGCTAGGGAAGGTCCCGGACCGGGCCGCGGCGCCGACAGGCTGAGCTCCCAGGCCGAGGTTCCAATGCGGGAGTGAGCCTGCTACCTCCGAGCTCCGGCTCAGGCCGCCGGGGTCGGGCGCGAGGTGGCGGCGCGTCCAGGCGCGGGCTTCAGGCGGGCTCGTCGACGTCCTGTGCGGCTGCGAAGGCCACGGCCTCTCCGATTCGCTCCAGCTGCCAGCGGTCCGACGTGTCGGATCGATACAGCTCGCCGCTATTGTCGTACCAGAGAATCCGCTGCGACAGGCCCACCTCCTCGATGTGAGCCAGTTCGTCCGCGAGTCCGGGGCCGTAGTTCCCTTCGACGATCAGGGCATCCGCAAGCTCCACGAGCCCCGTGAAGACGTGGAACCACATGTCCATTCGCTCCGGGGCACCGATGTCGAGCGGGCCCACCGGGGCCGTCAGCACCACCGGACCGGGAGGCTTTCGCTGGCCTGCGGGCCAGAGCATCAGACCGAAAAAGCCGGCGAGGTCGAGGTGTGCGGTGAGCCTGGCGATGCGAGGCCTGAACCGTCTCGCCTTGGAGCGCAGAAGCCCCAGCGCATCCTCTCGGCTACGGTCGAGATCGCCGCCCTCCGTGAGCTGCGTGAACAGGGTCTCATCGACGCCGCGGGACCACAGCAGCATGCAGAACCTGTGATTCGGCAGGGACCGCCGCCGTCGCGCGTGCGCGAACACCCTCGGCACCGCCAGCGAGTCGGCGGCTTCCCGCACGGCGGCATCGTACGCGGACTTCCACGCTTCCATCACCTCGCGCCGAAAGGCCCTGCGGCGCCGCACGTATCCACGGTAGTCACGCCGCCAGCGCCGGTAGGCGAGCTCGCCCTCACTCCCTCCCGTCATCCCTCCCTCCGTGCACGCGGAAAAGGGGACGGGCGCCTCCTTGGATCGCCCTTGAGGGCTGGCCACCTTCCGAGGCCGAGCTGGAGGAGTGCTTCCGAATCAAGCGTCTGCTCACTCGAACGTGGGAATCGGGTACTTCCTGTCGAGCTGTCCGAATCCTTCTTCAGTCCAGTGTTTGTGCCAAGTGGCCTTGTAACCGCGGCGCGGAGTCAGCTCGTCCTTTCGCCAGCCGAGGATCATCCTGAGAGTATCGATCAGGACAGGAGCGTCCTCCAACGTAGAAGCAGGCAGCTCTGCGCTCTTCTCGGTCTTGAAGAACCGAGCGCCTTCTCCATAGTCGTCCATCCACCAGGTTGCCCAGATTCGTAGCTGCTCCGCCGGCGTCCGCTCGACGTCGATCCTGCCCACGCCGCCGCTCGTGTGCCGAAACAGCAAACTCCAGGATGGGGCATTGTGATAGTACTTCTCGATCTTCAAACCATGCGCAGCGGCGAATCGAGATAGAACCGGGCCAACCCGCGCAAAGAACTGCTCGATGGCGCCCCACTCTTCCCTGGTCCAGTCGTTACCGTTCGGCATTCTTGTCGTTTAACGTTTGGCATCACTGGGCGGCGGCCAATGAACTTCGATCTCGGCACACGCCCGAACCGGCGTTCCAGTGAATGCTCTGGTCATTCGTGGCTTCACGACCCGATGTCAAAGCATCTCGTACTTCTCGCCTTGATCAACATAATACAGTTGTTCAGTCAGCCAGTCGCCGCCAATGAGTCGCAAATGGTATTCGTAGTCAGATGCAAAGCCCGTGGAATTTGTGTGCTGCGTACGAACTCGGCAGAGATCGCCGACGATTGCTGCGGAGACAAGCTGTTCGGTATCGGGGCCATGATTCGGATCGCTGCCATAAGACATGGGCTGAGGCGTCAAATCAGGCACGCACCATTCACGGATCAACGCAGCGTACGTTTCCTTTGCCATGTTCATGGCAGCAAGCGAATCGTTGCGTTCGGACGTCTGATAGGCTGCGACCTCCCAATCGTGCAGCGCCTGGATGAAACCGCGAAGTTTGGCTCGCACGGCAGGCGGGATGTCGGAGGTAAACGCGGTGTCATCTGGTTCTACAGTGCTCGCAACAGCATCTTGCTCCACAGTGCCCGTCAGCTTGGGTTCGCCGAATGTCATGAACACGAGCGCCGAGCCCGCCGGTCCGCGGTAGGCGCCCTGCGCTTCATTCAGCTTGCAGGCCAGCGCGGTGAACTGCCAACACTGCTCCTCGGTGCTGACCAGTTTGCGGGTTGTCAGTTCGCAGATACGGTTGGTTTCGCCGTATTCGCGCATTCGTCTTGCGTGTGTGCTCAACGGAGGCTGGACCGATGGGTGCCCCCACGCCCAGAGCCATGTGG
>JAOTWC010000248.1 GCA_029863105.1 Gemmatimonadota bacterium
CATACGCGGCATAGGCGACGAGCGAGCCGAACACGATCAGGTACAGGACAGACAGGGCCGACTCCAGCGACACGGACGCCGGGTCGAACGCGGACAGGTCTCCGAATGCGGCCGCAAGCACGAACAGCGCGACGCCCGCCGCGATCATCTCCGCCGCGGACGCCATGAACGACGATCTGGGCAGCTTGAGGTGGCGCGAGTACACCGACCCGAGGGCCCAGCAGATCGTTCCGAACATCACGACGAGGACGGCACCGAGACCCGCCATTCCGGCGCCTTCCCACGCGGGTCCCACGATCAGGCTCACACCGATGAAGCCGACGGTAAGGCCGACGAGCACTCGCCGGGTCGGGCGACGGCGGGCGGGGCCGAGCCAGTCGAACAGTACCATCCACATCGGCACCGCGGCCACGAGGAGTGCGGCCAGGCCGCTGTGAATCGACCGCTCGGCCCAGGCCACCGCACCTGTCCCGCCGGCCAGCATCAGCGTGCCCACGCCCGCCGCCGCGACCCACTCGCGCCGGGTGGGCGCCGGAATTCCGCGCCAGCGCAGGAAGGCATATAGGATCAGGCCCGCGGGAGTGAACCGGAACGACAGCATGAGAAACGGTGGGAGCGTGGCAATCGCCAGCTTGATCGCCAGATAGGTCGATCCCCAGATCAGGTAGATGGCGGCAAACGCGGCGATGAACCGGAGCATCGGCTACGCCACCTCTTCGCGCTGAAACCACCTGAAGAACAGGATCGTAATCGCGGTCCACAGGATCACGCCGCCACCCATCTTCATGAGCAGGCCGGCGATCTGCTGATCCTGCCGCGTCGAGATCCCGCTGACCGGGGGCGCGAGCTCGTAGATCCCGTAGAACGGCAGTTCGCCGAACGTCAGGAAGGCGTAGGGTATCGTGTTCAGCACCGTGGCGAGAAACAGGTAGCCCATCTTGAGACCGGGTGGAAAGCGCGGACGCTCCGGCACGGGTACGACCACGGGCCACCAGAATACCAGACCGGCCACGAGCCACAGCATGTCGATCCCGAACGAGCCGACCTGGGAGGCCATCCATTCGTCCACGACACCCGGAATGTGAGTGTAGTAGAGGACGAAGCTGAACATGGCCAGCGCAACGAGCGGATGTGTAACCAGACGCAGCGGCCGTGCCACGGGCGAGCCGTCCAGCCGCGCGTACGCGGCGGCCGGTACGCCGAGCAGCAGCAGCGCAGGTGCGAGCAGGGCGATCAGCAGGTACTGCAGCATGTGGACAGAGGCCAGGTACCCGGCTCCGAGTGCGCCCACCGGCCAATCGAGGGCAACCCACAGCAGCGCGAGTCCCGACAGGAACGAGGCCGTGTGCCGACGGCTGCCGCGGCCGACAGGGGATCGGCCGAGCCACACATAGCCGCCCGCCATCAGGCCGACGAACAGCCATACCCCCGGATAGGCCTGCCATGTCCAATCCCAGGCGCCAGCCTGGGCCGAGCACCACCAGCGCATATCGGCTCGCTACTCCCCGGCGAGGATGGGCAGGTCGTGCAGCCAGTCCTCCTGGCGTGTACCGAAGGGATACCGGACGACCAGTCGATCGTCGGCGGAGAACGCGATGACGGGCGACCCGTGACCGACCATGTAATCGGCAGCCGCCGTGTCCGGCACGACGGCGGGTGGCAGACCCAACCCGAGCTGGATGGCGTCTACCGCATCGGTCGGGCCGAACAGTCCCACGAACTCCGGGTCGAAAGCGCCGAGCCAGTCGCGGAGTCGTTCGGGCGTGTCGCGAGCCGGATCTACCGTGACGAATACCACGCGCACCCGGCGCGCGAATTTCGCTCCCAAGTCCCGTTTCACCTCGGCGATGCTCGACATGTGTATCGGGCAGACGTCAGGGCAGTACGTGTAGCCGAAGAACAGCAACGTCAGGTAACCGTCGGTCTCGGCACGGAAATCGAATTCGTCGCCTCGCGCATCCGTCAGCACGAAATCCGGTCGCGGCGGTGCTTCGGACAGGACCATGCCGCGCAGACCGGTATTCGCTTCCCGAGCGGCCGCATCCGCGCGCTCGGGGGCTTCCATGCGACAACCCACCGCGACCAGCAGGGCGGCGATCAGGCTCGTCAGCTGCGTGAGTCGCACCTAGTGCAACCAGCCCCGGCGCCAGAAGTAGGCCAGCAGGCCCGCCACCATCGCCGCCATTACGGCCAGCACGGCCGGGTACCCGTACGCCCAGCCTAATTCAGGCATATTCCAGGGCGAGGCCGAGGGATCGAAGTTCATCCCATACAGCCCGGCGACAAAACTCAGCGGGATGAACACAGTCGCGATGATCGTCAGGACCTTCATGACCTCGTTCATCCGGTTGCTGACGACCGACATGTAGGTGCTGATCAGGTCCGAAGAGACGTCCCGCATCGACTCGACCAGGTCCATGAGCTGAACCGCGTGGTCGTACACGTCCCGCAGATAGGTGACGGTCTCTTCGTCGACGAACTTGTCGGAATCCCGCATCAGGGCATTGATCATGTCGCGGTGCGGCCAGATGGCGCGCCGAATGGCGACGAGTTCCCGTCGAATCGTGTGCACGCGCGAAACTGTTCTCTCGTCCGGCCGGTCCATCACTTCTTCCTCGAGAGCTACGAGGCGCTCGCCGATGGCCTCCAGGACCGGGAAGTACGAGTCGACGGCTGCGTCCAGCAGCGAATAACACAAGTAGTCGGGGCCACGGGTTCGGATGATCCCCGTCGGGAGCCGGATTCGATCCCGCACCCTGTCGAACACGTCACCCGGTCGTTCCTGCACGGTGAGCAGGGCCGTGTGGGTCAGCGTCATGCCGATCTGCTCGGTGGCCGAACCGTTGTCGATGGGCTGGCGGGCGACGATGAACAGATGGTCGGCGAAGGGTTCCACCTTGGCACGCTGGCTGTTGTTGACCAGGTCTTCGAGCACGAGACGATGCAGCCCGAATTCCCGACCGATATCCCGCAGAGTGCTTTCCGTCCCGAGACCCACGACGTCCACCCACACGACCGGGAATCGCTTCATGAAGGTGTGGATCTCGGCAGCGTTTTCTACCGTCCGTTCTTCAAAGCCGTCCGGTCCATACGCGAATACGTGGATGCTGCTCGGCGCGGAATCTTCACGGATGTTGAGAGTGCCGGGCATGGTACCCGGCATGCTGTAGCGCATCTTCTGACGAGGCAGAGGAATGTGCTTCCGGATGCTTTCCAGCCGGTCTCTGCGAGACATCGATACTCCCTATCGTTCGAGAATGTACCCGCCCGTCGTGTTCACCCGGTTGATTCAGCATGACGAGGAAGG
>JAOTWC010000249.1 GCA_029863105.1 Gemmatimonadota bacterium
CACCGCCTCTTCGGCAACACTCGTCAGCGTGAACTCGGTGAAGTTGTACGTTACTGTAAAGCCCCCGCGAGATGGGCGCTCAGTCTTTCTTCGTCTCGCGGTTGATGCGCTGCCAGAACGTCTCGCCGCGCTCGCGAAGCTCACCGATCGCTTCTTCACCGCGATCCCGAATCTCGTAGAACAGCTTGGTGAGATCGCGATCCTCCGGCTGCGGTTCGCCGAGATCCTCCGGCTCGACGTTCAGCTCGGGCTCGGCTTCTGTCTCCACGTCTGATTCGGGAGAAGCTTCGCCCTCGATCTCGACTTCGAATTCCGCTTCGAGGATCGGCGGTTCACCCGGCTCCGTCGGGTCGAGACTGGCTTCGAGGTCCGCCACGAGAGCTGCGGCGAACTCGTTGCCGTTACCGAACACGACCCACAGAGGAATCGCGATCGCCGTACCGAGCAAGGCAAGGCCGGCGCCCTGCCCCGCTACGGTCGCGGCGACTACCGTCGCGGCGCCGATTCCTACGCGCGCCGGCCAGGTGCGATCGTCCCACGCGAGGTCCTTGATCTGGCTGGCAGAGCTCTGCAGAGCATCCAGCGCCGACTTGGCGTCCTGCTCGTCGGGAATCGCCTTGCGGAGCTTGTCCGCCGCGCTCGCATCCAGCTCCCGCACGTCGAGTAATCGTCGGAACAGGCGAATCACGGCATGCTTCTGCGATTCGTCGAGCTTCTCCCGCGCCGCGCTGATCGCCTTTCGCTCCGCCTTGTTCAGCAAGGGTGCCGTCGTGTCGTTCGTATCGCTCATGGGTCTCCTGCCCTGCTCTATGGGTTCGGCATTATGCCTGGTTGGCAGAATGTACGGGAAACGGGCTTGGAAAGTGTCGGGGGGTCACGCGTGGCCTCTAACTGTACACCTGTACAGGTAGAAGAAATGTGGGTGGGGGCGGCGCGCTGCCGAACCGCCCCCCACGGGTGTATCGGGGCTAATTGCCGACCCAACTGGAGTTGTTGTACTCGATCATCCCGATGAGTAAGACCGCACCCAGCCCGACGAGTGCGATCACCGGAGTTGCGTCGAATCGGCGCTCCTGCAGGCGCGCAATGTCGGCCGCCGCCAGCGTATGGCGGGACTCAAGCGCATTTTCGTCCGCCTCGCGAGGCATACCAACCAGGATGCCATCGTCAAATGCGATCGGCGCACCCAATTCGACGCGCTCTCCGTCGCGCGTCGTAACGCGGATGTGAGTGGCTGACTCGAGTCCTGCATACGCGCCGTGTGCCGGCTCGATGGTCGCCCAGCGGTAGCAGCCCGACAAAGGCAACCAGGCGAACAGGGCTGCGATAGCCGCGTATTTGCTCGTCCGTCTGAATCGACGACTCATGATGTCATCCTTTCGACCGCCTACGGACCCGGTCGTGGCAGCTGCATTCTCACCACCATGCCGCCGTGGTCCGATGGCCACAGGCCCGATGGCGTCTTGTCGCCCGGTTCATCACCGACGATCTCCGCCCGCACCGGGTTGGCGCCCGCGCGCGACCACAGATCCTCGAAGTTGCGCACCAGCACATGATCGATGCGCTTGTGGAACACGCCGGCATCGCTCGACAGGTCATTGTCGTGGCAGCACGTAAATCCGGTGTCCAGGAGGCCCGCCCGCAGATCCCAGGCGTCCATGAAACCGTCCGCGATCAGATCGACGTACGTATCGCCGGACGGCGCTTCCGTGTTGAGATCACCGAGCAGCACGGTAGGACGGATCTCACCGGCCAACAGGTCGATCAACTCGACGGCCTGCAGTCCCTGGAAGTACCCGTCGGCCGTCTCGACCGGTTCGAGATGCGTGTTCAGCACCCGGTACGTCTGGTCACCCACGGTCACGTCCGCCGCTACCCAGCCTCGCAGGATCGTCAGACCCATCGGACCGGGCACCGATGCCGCGTAGTTGGCCGACGAGACGTTGGACACCTCGACGTCCGATCGGGCGATGATCGCATCGTAGTCGGTGAGCCGGACATCGGTGAGGCTGAAGTCGGGATTCAGCCGCGGAAGCTCCACGTCCGTGTCCTCGATCTGGGCGACGAGCACATAGGTCTCGCCAAGCGCCGAGAGCTCCGCCAGCAGTGTCGGAATGAAGTCGATCACGACCTCCTGGGCATTGAGCTGGAAGTCCGCGGGAGTCTGCGTGCGAAACAGAGACACTTCCTGGAGTCCGACAACGTGCGGACGATTGGCCGCGATCTCCCGCGCCATCGCGGCGGCCCGCTGCGAATAGTCGTTCGCCAGCAGCAACTGCCAGACCTCGCCGACGACGAACGGAATCTGGTTCGGATCGGGCGTCTCGATGACCCGATCGACGTCCGTTCCGACGTACATGTTCCGGGTCATCACGGTCAGGGACGTGGCCGCCTGGTCCGCGGACTGACCTGTCGACAGGAGTGCTGTCGGTCCCGTCAGGTCATCGGAGCAGGCCGTGAACAAAAACGCCGTAACAATGAGCAGGATCCTCTTCATCGCTCCACCTCGTGTGTGGGGTTCGCCTCGCGCCATCGCGGGGCTCAGAACGAGATCTGCGGCTGGCTGGTCAAGCCGGAGTCAAGTGACGCAAGCGCGGTGGGAGGTGGAGGCGGTGGGAGACGAGTACGAGATAGATTGTACGAGGCTCAATTCACTCTCTGCGTGGAAGGCTGGCGATGAAACAGATAGTGCTCCCTCTATGTGCGTGTTTGACTCTGATCGCGTGTTCCGGTAGCGACGACTCTGTCGCGGACGACCGCCGCGCGGTTGTCGATGTGGTGGCGCGGGGACTGACCCTCGAGGCGCCCGACAGCATACGCTCGGGATGGACAACGTTTCGGTTCATGAATGAGTCGCCTCTGACACACTTCGTCGTCTTTGAACGCCTGCCGGATGGAAGGACGCTCGAGGATAGCAAGCGAGACGTATTCCCGGTGTTTCAGGACGCGATGGACCTGATCAACCAGGACCGTGCGTCAGAAGGATTCGCGCAGTTCGAGAGGTTTCCGGCCTGGTTCCCGGATGTTGTCTTTTGGGGCGGTCCGGGTTTCCTCGGACCTTTCAAGACCGGCGTTACGACGGTGCGCATGGATCCGGGCACGTATGTACTCGAGTGCTACGTGAAGACCGCCGGTCGATTTCACTCGGTCGATGGCATGGCCGTGCAACTCATCGTCGCCGAGGAAGCCTCCGCCGCGCCCGAGCCCACAGCCTCGATCACACTTTCCCTGTCAGCCGCCGGCATCGATATGCAGGGAGCCCCGATACCGGGTTTGCACATCGTCAAGG
>JAOTWC010000251.1 GCA_029863105.1 Gemmatimonadota bacterium
GGTCGTAACCTACTCCTCGCCGTCGGGTGAGGACGTCGCGGACGACATCCGCCCGGAAACGCACTGGTTCGTGCCGTTCGACCGACCGGACCATGCCAGCGCGGTCCTGGAAGCCCTGAGGCCGGACGCCCTCGTATTTGCGAAACTCGACGTGTGGCCGACACTCACGGATCAGGCTGCTCGACGCGGTGTGCCTGTCGGGTTGATCAACGCGACCGTTCGGCCCGGAAGTGGAAGATTGCGGTTTCCGGGCCAATGGCTGCTGCGATCGGCATACGGGCAACTCCGGGCCGTGGGAGCGGTTTCGGAGGAGGAACGGGAACGGCTGCTGAGGCTGGGCGTGGCGCCCTCCGCCATCCGCGTTACGGGCGACGCCTCGTTCGACCAGGCGATCCGGCGAGTGCGGACCGCCGAACACCGTCCGCGTCGGTTGCCGGAGCCCGCCGCCGGTACCGTGAGGCTGATTGCCGGGTCCACCTGGCCGGCTGATGAAGACTATCTGCTGGACGCGGTCACCCGGGCGCCCGACATCGAACTCATTCTCGTCCCGCATGAGCCGGGACCCGAATCGGTGGCACGGCTCGCGGGCCAGGTGGAGGATCGGTTTCACTCGCCCGCCCGCCTGTGGAGTCGCCTTGCGAGCGAGCCCGGCGGATCGCAGGCCCGCACTCCGCTGATCATCGATGCCGTCGGTCTGCTGGCTGAGCTCTATCGGGAGGCCGACGTGGCCTACGTCGGTGGCGGCCTGGACGGGACGGGATTGCACTCCGTGATCGAACCCGCGGCGGCCGGCCTGCCGGTGTTGTTCGGCCCACGCCACGATCGCTGGGAGGCGCGGGAGCTCGTGTTCGCCGGCGGGGCGATGGAGCTGGATCCGTCGGATGCCGCCGCCGTATTCCTCCTGCGCGATCGGGACCGGCGCGTGTCGATGGGAGCGGCCGCGCGCGCGTATGTGGAAGGGAAGGCAGGGGCGGCGCGAGCCGGGGCGGATCTCGTGGCAGGGCTGATGGGTCGCTCCGTCCACGGCCCGGAACCTGCGGGAGCCGTCACCGACTCCAACTGACGGAGATGGTGATGAAAGCGATGAGAACACTGTTGCTCGCAGGTCTGCTGGTCGGTTGCGGTAGCGATGCTACCTCGCCGCTGGATGCGTTTCAGCCTGAAATCAGTAACGTCGTCGACAACTTCCAGCTCCAGGCATCGGATGTCGTAGATGTGGCCGGGATACTGGAGTATTCGTGGACGAACACGGGCACCGTGGCCACCGTAGACCACTCGACGACCGTATCCGCCGGCTCGGTAAGGGTCATCATCGAGGACGCGGCCGGGAGCGTCGTCTACGACGCGGCGCTGGAAGCCAGCAAGAACGAGGCAACCGGCACGGGTCAGAGTGGCGACTGGACGATCCGGTTGATCCTGGTCGACTACGATGGAACGCTGAACTTCCGGGTCCAGAAGAGCTAGATCAGCCTCGTGTGGCGGGCTTCGGTCCCAGCGCGTACCAGAAGATGCAGCCGAACACCGGTACCAGCAGGACCACGCCGATCCACAGCAGGGTCTCTCGTCGGGCGGCTTTCGCACGAATGATCAGGCCGATCGACCAGATGTCGATGGCCAGCAGCAGCACGGCGAGAACCCAGCGCGTGTCCAGTGCGAGAACCGGATCGAACGTCATCATGCCGCATCGTGTCCGGCGAACTGCAGCTTGTACAGCCTGGCATACAGGCCGTCGAGACCGAGCAGTTCTTCGTGGGTGCCCGTTTCCCGAAGCTGCCCGCGGTGCAGGACGAGGATTCGATCCGCGTTGCGAATGGTCGACAAGCGATGTGCGATCACCAGGCTTGTTCGACCCGTCATCAGCTCCTCCAGGGCCGTGTCGATCCGGGCCTCGATTTCCGAGTCCACGGAGCTCGTCGCCTCATCCAGCAGAAGGATCTGCGGATCGCCCGCCAGCGCCCTGGCGAAGCTGAGCAACTGACGCTCCCCGATGCTCAGGTTTCCGCCGCGTTCGGCGAGCGGCTCGTCGTAGCCTCCCGCGAGCCGTTGCACATAGGGGTCGGCCCCGACCCGGACCGCAGCCTGCTTCACGCGGGACTCATCGACCTGCTCCCGTCCTAGATCGATGTTCCAGCCCGCGCTGCCGGAGAACAGGTACACGTCCTGGAGGACGAGGCCCATGCTTGAGCGAAGCAGCTGCAGCGGGATGTCGCGAATGTCATGTCCGTCGAGTGTGATTCGACCTCGCTGGGGCTCGTAGAACCGCATCAGCAGATTGATCAACGTCGACTTTCCAGCGCCCGTGGCGCCAACTACGGCGACCCGTTCTCCCGGCTCGACGACAAAATCGATCCCCTCCAGGACCCAGTCGTCCCGGGTATCGTCCTTCGTGGCGCCGTCTTCCGTGCTGCCATCCTTCGGGTCCACGTAGCGAAACCAGACGTCCTCGAATGCGATGCGGCCGCGCGGCGCGGAAAGGAGCGCCGGACTCTCGGATTCCCGAATCGCCGGCTGACGATCCAACAGCCGGAACACCCTCTCGGAGCTGGCCATCGCGTTCTGCAGGATGTTGTACTTTTCGGACAGATCCTGGATGGGCCGGAAGAACCGTCGGGCGTACTGCAGAAAAGCGGCGATCGTACCGATGGTGATCATACCCTCCAGCGACTTGCCCCCGCCATACCAGATGATCAGGGCCAACGCTACCGCCGACAGAAGTTCGATGACCGGAAAAAAGATCGCGTAGTAGGTGATCGAACGAAGATGCGCTTCCAGATGGTCGCGATTGATGCGGCCAAACTCGTCGCGGTTCACGTCTTCCTGGCCGAACATCTGCACGACCTGCATGCCCGTGATTCGTTCCTGCAGGTAGGCGTTGATCCGCGCTACCCGCACGCGAATGTCTCGGTACGCTCGCCGCACCCGCAGGCGAAACATCATGGCGGCGACAAACACGGCGGGCAGCACGGCGAACGTGACCAGGGCCAGACGCCAATCCAGCAGCAACATCGCCGTCACGATGGCTGCGATCGTGAACACATCGCCGAAAATGGTTACGACGCCAGACGTGAACATCTCGTTGAGGACTTCTATGTCGCTGGTGACACGCGTCATTAGCCGCCCGACAGGATTGCGATCGAAGAACCTCAACTCGAGTCGCTGGAGGTGACGGAACAACGAATTGCGCAGGTCGATCATTACGCGCTGGCCGATCCACGTGGTCAGGATCGTTTGCGCGTAGACGAGCGCCGAGGAGATGACCAGCGACCCGAGAAACAGGAGGCCCA
>JAOTWC010000252.1 GCA_029863105.1 Gemmatimonadota bacterium
CGTCTGCACCGAGCGAATCTGCAATGCGGCGCGCCGCCGATACGATCTCGTGCGAGACCGCCCGGACTTCCCCATCGCGTGACTCCGCGCACACGAGCACCGTTGCCATCACAGCACCTTCGCTTCGTCGCGCAACAAGCGCACGAGTTCGGGAACGGCCTCAGATCCTTCGCCAACGATCCGCGCTGCGGGACGTTCCGGCGGAAGCGAAAGATCCAGCCACTCGAACCCGGACGGAGCCAACTCGACGTCGATCTCCTCGAGCGGTTTCTTCTTCGCCATCATGATTCCCTTGACGGTCGGATGCCGCGGCTTGGTCAGGCCTTTCTGCGCTGCTATGACGGCCGGGAGCTCCAATTCCACCACCTCATGCCCACCCTCGACCTCCCGGCGCACGGTCGCGATCCGGCCGTGGAGCTGAAACGCCGTGATGACGGTCGCGCAGGGCAGCTCGAGGAGTTCCGCCACCATCGCGGGCACCTGCATGTTGTCGTCGTCAATCGCCTGCTTGCCGAACAGCACCAGATCGAATTCCCGCCCGCGGATCGCGTCCGACAGTGCCCTCGCCACGACGAGCCCGTCCGGCGGAGGTTCGGCGCGCAGCAGAACGGCGTCGTCGGCGCCCATTGCCAGCGCCGAGCGCAGCGTATCTCGGGCCGCATCCGGACCGAGCGTCATGACCGTAACACGTCCTTCGCCCGCCTGTTCCTTCAGCAAGAGCGCCTGCTCGAGCGCGTATTCGTCGTAGGGATTCATGACGAACTTCACGCCGGACGGATCGATCGAACGACCGTCCGACCCGATCGTCACCCGTGCCTCGGAGTCGGGAACCCTCTTCACGCAGACGATGGAATTCACGGTATTCTCGTCATGCCCGCGATTTCGTCATCGGTGATCTGGTACAGCCGGTACGTCACGAGGTCGATCAATTCGTCGGTGATCACCGCCTCCCGTCTCGCCTGTTCCTTGTCTTCCTGGTTCTCCTGCCGGCCTGTACGCAGTTCGACGAGACGTCCCGCGAGCCATTCGAGGAAATCGTGCGCAACGTCTCGATGCTCTCGCACCCGGTCCGGTTCGCCGTTGGCTCCCCGCGGCAGTAACGCGTCCACCAGCGTCAGGAGACCGGGAAACACCATTTCCGTGAGCTCACCTCCCTCGGTGCGCTCCTCCTCGGTGATCTGCTCCCAGTTCATTTCGTTCCAGTAGAGCTCGCACGCCTCCTCGAACAGGTGCCGGCGGGCATCTGCCGGCGTGGGTCGCAGGACGATGTCACCCGGGTTCAGGTCGCGACCGACCAGGTTTCGCAGGGCACGCAGGCGCTCGTGGACGAGCGTTTGGGCCGCCAGTTCCAATTTGTCGCTCAACAGACCTCCGGTGATGTTCATGTACGGGGCTCGCGATTCATTCGGCGATCGAACGACGCGGCACTGGCTTGATCGACACGCTTCACTGCCGGTGCGCCGAAAAGATGCGCCGGGGCATCAAGCTGAGCAAGAAGTCCGGCGGTGGGAGGAGCGGGCTGACCTTCCTCTCAGCGCCCCGTATGTTGCACAGGCCATGAGCCCGATCACAACGGGCTTGACGTCCGTCGGGCGCAACGCAGGGGAAGGTCCGCGTGTTACGAATGAGGCGAGCCGATTCATCGAGCCGAGGCTACGACGAGTCCCGGGACGCGCATGCCTGTTGAGCGGGACGAGCCGGGACTGGTCGGCCTTGTTCAGCAGGGCGACGCAGCAGCGTTCGGCGAACTGGTGGACCGCTACGCGGAGGCGGCGTACGGAGTTGCCCTGTCGATCGTGGGAACGCCGCAGGACGCAGAGGATGCGGTTCAGTCGGCGTTCATTCGAGCGTTGACGAGAATCGACCAGTTGCGACCCGGTAGTCCGTTTGGTCCTTGGTTCTACAGTGTCTTGCGTTCGACCGCGCTGAATCTGCGTCGTCGAGAGGGACTGCGCTCGCACGGCGAGGTTCCGGACACGACGGCGGGAAGCGGTCGTCCGGACGAAGACCTGGAGCGCACGCTGGCGCGTCAACACGTGCTCGCCGCGCTGGAGACGTTGCCGGAGCAGCAGCGTACGGCGGTCGTCCTGTATGACCTGCAGGGCTTCAGCCACAGGGAGGTGGCCGAGAGTCTCGGAGTAGCCGTGGGAACGTCGCGGGCGCACGTCCATCACGGACGGAAGGCCCTGCGCGATTTACTTGGCCCGATAATGGAAATGAGCGAAGGAGAAGCATGATGCGGGATCGTCCGCGATGGTTCGACACAATGCGTCCCGATGAAGTCACGGCGGCCCGGCTGCGCAGGGCGATCCTCGCTGCCGCGCAGCCGCTGCTTGCCGCCAGGCGCGACAGCTGGTGGGACGTTGCGTCGAACTGGGCGACCCTGCTGACTCCGGTCGCGGCCGTGCTGACGCTGCTGTTCGCGGGCCTGGCCATCCGACAGGGATTGCCCGGGGACGAATCGACCGCTTCGAGCACGGAATCCTCGTTCGTCGTTGATCATTTGCGTTCGGAGGTCGTGCCGGCTGGCTTCACCTCCGAACGGACGGACGACCCGGATAACGTGTTCGCAGCGCTCGGTGAGGCGGATGCAAAAGCTTCTGATGTCGAACGGTACCTGAACGGCGAACTCGAAACTTCGCCCGGGGAGCGTTGAGTGACACACTCGAGAGTCCGAGTTTCGCTGTTGCTCGGTATCACGTTCCTGGCTGGAATGGCGGCAGGCTTCGCGGCGGACCGACAACTCGCCCGGCCGCAGGCCGCCGAAGGAACCGTCATGTCCGAGCGCAGAGCTTCCGGCAGGGGCGGCACGACGATCGAGCGGTTCGCCGATGAACTGCACCTGACAGAGACCCAGCGGTCTGCGATCGCTCCCGTCATCGAGGATACGCGGCGGCGGATGTCGGAGCTGTTCGAGCCGGTGCGGCCTGCGTACGGAGAGCTGGTCGATTCGGCCCGGGTGAGGATCGAGGCTATTCTCACTCCCGCGCAGGTCACGGAGTACCGACAGCTCCTCGAACGGGAGTACGGCGCGGAGCATGAATCAGGGCCGGATTCCGGAAACGACTAGGAAGGCAGAGCGATGGAATGGAACGCAATCTCTGCGGTCTAACAGACGACGACTCATCGAGCTGATTCACGAAACGACCAAGATACGGGAGATCCGAAACACGGGCTTCCGATTGACGAGAGGCACGAGCATGCGGCAATGGGTGTCGGTGGTGTTGGGTTTGGCGGTGAGTGTGGGCCCGGTGTGGGGGCAGGAGGTGGCGCGGGAGGTGAG
>JAOTWC010000253.1 GCA_029863105.1 Gemmatimonadota bacterium
CGTGTCGCGAGGGCCCTGTGGGACGCGGTGGGCTAGGGCCGCCTACCTGCCCAGTGCCTCCAGGTCGGCTTCAACCATCATACGGACGAGATCCTCGAAACTGACCTGCGGCTCCCAACCCAGATCCCGCTTCGCTTTGGACGCATCGGCCAGCAGGTGCTCGACGTCGGCGGGGCGCCGCAACGCCGGATCCTCCATCACATGGGCCTCCCATTCGAGCCCGGCGTAGCCGAACGCCAGCTCGACCAGATCCCTCACCGAATGCATGATGCCCGTCCCGATCACGTAGTCCGTGGGCTCGTCCTGCTGGAGCATGCGCCACATCGCATCGACGTAGTCGCCGGCGAATCCCCAGTCTCGACCTGCATCGAGATTCCCGAGGGACAGCGTCCTCGCGAGGCCGAGTTTGATGCGCGCGACGCCGTCCGTGACCTTCCGGGTGACGAACTCGAGACCGCGCCGCGGGCTCTCGTGGTTGAACAGGATCCCGCTCGTGGCGAACAGGTCGTAGCTCTCCCGGTAATTCACCGTGATGAAGTGGCCGTAGACCTTTGCCACGCCATACGGACTCCGCGGATAGAACGGCGTCTCCTCGTTCTGGGGCGTCTCGCGCACCTTCCCGAACATCTCCGATGACGAGGCCTGGTAGAACCGGATGTCGGGGTTCACCGTACGGATCCCCTCCAGCATCCGGAGGACGCCGAGGGCGGTGAACTCGCCGGTGAGCAGCGGCTGGTTCCAGGACGTGGGAACGAATGACTGGGCCGCGAGGTTGTAGACCTCGCGCGGCGCGACGTCCTCGAGCACCGTGATGATCGACAGTTGGTCAAGCAGGTCCATCTGGTGGAGCTCGATCTTGTCGCGAATGTGCGCGATGCGCTCGAACTTCTCGACGGACGACCGACGCACTCCCCCGTGCACCTCGTATCCCTTGTCGAGCAGGAACTCGGCGAGATAGGAGCCGTCCTGTCCGGTGATGCCTGTGATCAGAGCACGTTTCATGCAGAGCTTTCTGATGTTTGCTGTAACGCCATTGTTGGGTCGGCTACTCAATTCGTTCCGCGAAAGCGAACAGATTCGTCACGAACGCCCGCGGTGTCAGTCGATGAACTGTTACCATAAACGAATACAGTAGACGTGAGAATCCAAAGTATGCTGGCTCCGCCTCGTGCCCAACGACTGTGGCGCAAAAGCCGGCGCTCTCAAGGTAACGCGAGAGAGTGCGACGCGTATTACACAGATATTCCGCCGGATAAATGTCCTGCGCCTCCCGTCTCGGTTGTCCACGGCGAAGCGCACCACTCCTGAATCGCGCTGGGAGAAGTCGAGCCGCCAACCCGAAATAGCTCATTAAGTTGGGCGTTCGAATGCAGAGATAACCGCTTGGTTTGAGAACTCTAGCAGCCTCATCGAAGTACGCTGAAGGGTCAGGCAGGTGCTCGACAACGAAGTCGCTGACAACGATATCGGCGAACCCGTCGCGCATCGGAACGGAAAGCCCGTCGTATTGGATGAACTGGTCTACGAGAGGATTTGATCTCGCCGCCGGGTCGACATCGAGTCCGATCACAGTCCGGCTCGGCCCTCGCAGATCTCGCAGATCTCGACGGAATGCTACTGGGTCTTCAGCCGCAGCCCCTCGGCCACATCCGAGGTCGCAGACTATTCCCGTGGCAGGGAGCAACGACCGGACTCGTGTGTAGAATGCAACTGTACCATCCACGCTGCTGAATCCCCCGAATTTTGCCTCAGGGTAGTTCTGTTCTAGGATGCTAGCCGAGGCCATGAGCATTCCCATTACTCCGGGCATTCAGTCGGACGGCGATAGATCGCCGCGTCAGCGGCTCCGCCGGGGTCTGGACGTCTCCGTCTACCGTGGCGAGACGGCGAACGCGAGCGGACCGCGCGCCCCGCCCCATGACTAGTTCTGGATCCGGTCTTTGGCGCGCTCGAGCAGGCCACGGACGCCGGTGTGGGAGGATTCACCGTAGTACTTCCGGTAATAGGAGTAGTAGACGCCGTCGGGCCGGGCGTCATTTACGACCACACCGAGGATGTCGGCGCCCACGTGCCGCAGCTGCTGCACGGCGAGCGCAATCGCGTCCTTGTCGGTCTTCTCGGCTCGTACGACGAGAATCACGCCGTCCGTCTTCGGGCCGAGCACGGAAGCGTCCGTTACTGCCAGCATGGGCGGCGAGTCGATTACGATGGAGTCGAAGCTTTCCCGCAGCTTTTCGAGCAGCTGCTCCATGCGGGCACCGCCAACAAGTTCGGCCGGATTCGGTGGGTGTGCGCCGGCAGGGAGCAGGAAGAGATTATCGACCTGCGTGGATCGGATGGCTTCCTGCGCTGAGTTGTCGGCCACGAGCAGGTCGGAAAGGCCGGGCGACCGCTCCATGCCGAACTTCTTGTGCAGCACTGAGCGCCTCATGTCCGCGTCGATCAGCAACGTGCGCACACCCTGCTGCGCCATCGCGATCGCCAGGTTGGCCGCGGTGAGCGACTTGCCCTCCTGCGGCGCCGGACTCGTGATGACGATCTCGCTGGCTCCCTTGCCTTCCCGCACGAAGCGCACGTTCGTACGGAGGTTGCGGAATGCTTCGGCGCCGACAGAATGCGATTCATCCATCGTGACAAGCGTCTTCGGCCGGCTGTCCTTGCCGTTACGGCCGTTGCCGATCGCCATGGAGGGAATGCGGGCGATCGTCGGCAGCCCGTATAGCTGCTCGATCTGGTCCGACGAATGCAGCCGGGTGTCCATGTACTCGCGCACGAACGCGAGACCGACACCCAGCATCAGGCCCAGCACGCCGGCGAGTGCCATGTTGCGCAGGGGGCGCGGGCTGATCGGCTCGAGCGGCAGGATGGCCGTCTCCACGACCCGCACGCTCGGATCCTCGACGGCCTCCACCACCTGGGCTTCCTTCAGTCGCGTCTGGAGCAGCGTGTACAACTGGGCCAGGGTCGTCATCTGGCGGTTCAGCCGGGCGAACTGCACCTCCTTCGCCGGGATCTCTTCCAGCTCAGCGCCAAACCGGATGAGTACGGCGTCGAGCGAGGCGACCTGGTCGTTCAGCGAGCCCAGGTAGTTACTGCCGATCGCGCCGAGTTGACCTTCGAGGTCAGAGATCCGGTTGCTCACACCAATGAGGTCGGGGTGATTGGGCGTGACCCTGACGAGCAGTTCGGTTCGAGCCCGATCGGCGGCGATGAGCTCCTGGAGGATGTCCGCGATGACCTGGTTCTGAAGGAAGGTCGG
>JAOTWC010000254.1 GCA_029863105.1 Gemmatimonadota bacterium
GTGCCGCCGGCAGCCACTGGGCACCCGATTCGTCCACGGCCGCGAGAAAGCGTTCGTAGGCTCGACTGGGCACAGCCTCGCCCGTATCCAGGACTCGCCGGACGGTCATCTCCTCGACAAGGCTGGCCAGCCCACCCAGGTGGTCCGTGTCCGGATGGGACAGAAGCGCGACATCGACGCGGGAGGCGCCGTGACGACGCAGAAACGGAATCAGGACGGCGCGGCCCGCGTCCCAGGTCGGTCCGGTCGGACCCCCGTCGAACACCATCCAGTGTCCGCGGCGCGTTCGGAGGACGGCCGCGTCCCCCTGGCCCACGCTGAGCGTGCACAGCAGCGTGTCCTCCGTCCCCGGCTGACGGTACACGGGAGCGACAGCGATCACCGCCATCGCGAGCAACGCCGGCCCGATCGCGGCACGGGCGTCTCCCCTAGCCACCACCCGGTAGATCGCGAGGACGACGAGCATCCACGTGGCCCAGACGATCGCGCCCGGAGCGGACACGGTTGCGTGGCCGAACGGAAGCACCGCCAGTCGGTCAACCGCAGCCTGCAGAAGCCGGATCGCCCCGGTTGCCACCGCGGCAGCAGGCAGAGAGAACAGTTCCGGAAGGGTCATCGTTGCGACCAGGCTGCCCAGCGCCACGGCCACCAGAGGGGCACCGACCAGGTGCGATACCGCCGCGACGGGCGTGATCTGGCCGAAGTGCCAGGCCGTGAACGGTGAGGTGGACAGGAGAGCGCACGTGCTGATCACGACCGCCCGACCCAGTGCGCGCCCGCGTTCCGCCCGCCAGCCGGTCGCCGTACCCGCACAGGCAAGTCCGCTCAACCTTGCGCCGACGAGCACTCCCGCAAAGCCGGCGAAGGACAACTGAAAGCCGGGATCGGACAGACTGAGAGGGTCGTGGATCAACGTCACGATCCCCGCAGCACCGAGCAGGTCTCCGGATCTCGTCGGCCAGCCCCGCGTTCGGGTCCACAGGAATCCCGCAAACACGAGCAAAGCACGCCGGGCGGCAACCGGGGCGCCGATCATCAGCACGTACGCCGCGATGAGGCACAATGTGATGCCCCGGCGACGCCTGCCGAGAAATTGGCCGAGCAGCCACAACGCGGCCGTTGCCAGCAGGCCGACATGCATCCCGGAGATCGCCAGAAAATGGGCGAGACCGGCGTCCGCGAAGCGCCGGCGAGTTTCCGCGTCCAATTCGTCCCGTTCCGCCAGGATGAGGGCGAGACCGATCGGCGCGACGTCGGCCGGGAGGCGGCCGGCCAACCGTCCGGCCAGGGTGGAACGCAGCCGCACGGCCGGAGATCCTCCGCCATACCACACCTCGTCGATCTCCGCCCCCGCCACGAGGCCCAGCCGGTCAGGTGCTCGAGGCCAGCCCGTATCCTCTCCACGTCGCACCCACTCGCCATGGCTTCGAACCCGCATCCCGGAAGCCGGGGCGTCCTCCCCCCCGGCCAGGCGCACGAGACCTGACACCGCGCGGCACGTCCGGGTCCCTGCGCGAATCTCCACGTCGGTCAGACGAAGGATCGGGCGCGCGTTGGCGCCCGTCCGGACACGGTTGGTGACGAGTCCCGACAGCGAGACGGGATCGCCAGTCCGGAGGGAGTTCGCGCAAGCCCCGGTGGCGTCGCGGCGTGCCATACCGCCATTCCAGGTGGCCAGGAGGAATCCGATCGACAGACAGGCCCATCCCACGGAGGAACGACGCCAGGACGCGGTACCCGGGCCGACCACCCCCGCGAGTACCACGGACGCGGCGATGGCCAGGACAGCGGCGGCGCCCGGTGAGCGCAAGCCTGTCGCCGTCCCCGCCGCATAGACGAGGAACTGCGTGAGCAGGGGTCCTGGCCGAAGAAGAGTGCGTGGGGCGCGCCGCGGGAGCGGCGTCGTCAGCTTCCGTCTGCGGCGTCGGCTGAATCCGGAGGGGACTCGCCGCCCAGCGCTTCACGGTACCGGCGGAGCATCCTTCGGCTGCGCAGGTCGGCTTTCAGGCTCGCCAGCGTCAACGTCAACATGCCGGCGAGGAAGGCGGCGAACACGACCGCCGGCAATGACACGGAGTGGACCCGAAACAGCCCGAGGTGCAATTCGACGCGTTCCCCCCCGTTCAGCCAGGCGAACCCGGTGGCAAGCAGGGTCAGGATCAGCGCACCGAAAATCCGGCCGTTCATGCGTGTTCTTCGCCCCGAAACGTCGCGCCCGTCGTCGAAACCAGGCGGACCTTCGCATACGTCCCGATCCGATCCGTCTCCCCAGGAAACGCGACCACCTTGTTCGACTCCGTACGACCCAGCACGTCGCCCGGACTGCGCGCAGGTCGCTCGATGAGCACCTCACGAACCTGTCCGACCTCAGACTCCTGAATCTCGCGCTGGATGCGGCGATGCAGTTCGATCAACGTCTGCAGTCTGCGGCCCGAGGTATCCGCATCAATGAACTCCTCATCCGGAAAGCGGCTGGCCGGCGTACCGTCGCGCAATGAATACCGGTACAGGTACGCGTCGTCGAATCTCACCCGCTGCATTAGGTCCAGAGTCGCCTCGAAATCCACCTCCCGCTCTCCGGGAAATCCGACGATCACGTCCGTGCTCAGTGCGATTTCCGGAATTCGATCCCGGACGCGGGCCACCGTGTCGCGGAACTGCTCGACAGTGTACCGCCGCACCATCCGTTTCAGGACCCGATTGGATCCGGACTGGACCGGAAGATGCAGTTGCGCGCACACGGCCGGCTCGGTCGCCATCACTTCGATCAGCGAGTCGTCCACGTCATTCGGATGCGGCGACGTGAACCGTACCCGGCGGACGCCGCCTACACGCGCCACCAGACGCAGCAGATCGGCGAACCCCACTTCGCCGTGCCGATATGAATTGACCGTTTGCCCGAGCAGCGAGATCTCCGAAAACCCCGCGCGAACGGCGTCCTCTACCTCCGCCACGACGGCGGCTGGATCGCGGTTTTTCTCAGGTCCGCGTACGTAGGGCACGATGCAGAACGTGCAGCGATGATCGCATCCTCTCTGCACGGTTACCCATGCCGTGACACCCTCGCGGCGCACCGCTGCGAGCCCTTCGTAGTTTTCCTCGGCGTCGAACGCGAGCAGGGCCTGCCCTCGCGTAAGCGCACCAAGTCTGATGTCTTCCACGAGGCGGCCGAGGCTCCGGTACGCATCCGGTCCGGCGATCAGATCCACGCCCGAGGACGTGCCGAGCAGTTCGCCGCCAAGCCTTTGAGCC
>JAOTWC010000255.1 GCA_029863105.1 Gemmatimonadota bacterium
CAGCGTCACGCGGCCCGGGTACGGAGCGCAGCAGCGCGATCCCGACGGCGGCCGAGATGAGCGAACCCAACAGAACGGCCAACTTGGCAAGTTCGAGCTCATGCCCCTCGCCAAATGCCAGGGTGGCGATAAAGATGGACATGGTGAAACCGATGCCTGCCAGCGCCGCACCGCCCCACAACTGGCGCCAGGTCGCGCCCTCGGGCAGCCGTCCCAACCCGAGGCGAAGCACGAGCCACGTGAAGCCCGTGATACCCACCTGCTTGCCGAAGAACAGGCCCAGCATCACGCCCAGGGCCAGTGGTTCGCGCAGCACGGAACCAAGGGCGCCGATCGGCACTTCGACACCTGCGTTGAACAGCGCAAACGTCGGCAGGACGAAGAATGCCGACCATGGATGGATGGCGTGCTCCAGCCGGTACAGCGGCGCGCTGTGCCGGGTCGCGGCCAGCGCGATGGACTCCAGCTCCGCCTCCCGATCGTCGACGAGTTCCCAACGCTCCCGGTGATCGGGAGATGACTCGAGTTCCTCCAGATGATCCCGAATATCCTCGGAAGTCGCGGCATCCGTGGGATCCTCCCCCCGCCGGGCGGCCGGTACGAACGCGGCCGTCAGGACGCCGGCGATCGTCGCATGGATCCCGGACTGGAGGACGAAGTACCACAGCCCGATCCCGAGGATCACGTACACGGCTGGCCGCTGAACGTTGAATGAATTGGCCACGGCCAGCGCGAGGACCAATCCACCCGCCCACATCAGGGCCGTGGCGTCCAGCGAGGCGCTGTAGAACAGGGCAATCACAAGAACCGCCAGGATGTCGTCGGCAATCGCCAGGGCGGTTACAAAAGACTTGAGCCACAGCGGGGCCCGGCTTCCCAGCAGGACGAGGACGGTTACCGCAAACGCAATGTCGGTCGCCATCGGAATGCCCCACCCACGGGCGTAGCTTCCTCCCGCGTTGAACAGGAGGTAGATCCCTGCCGGCACTACGGCACCGCCAACGGCTGCCAATACGGGAAGGGCAGCCCGCCGCGGCGAGGCCAGCTCGCCGAATAGAAGCTCCCGCTTGATTTCCAGCCCAACGAGAAAGAAGAACACGGCCATCAAGCCGTCGTTCACCCACTCGTGGAGAGACAACTCGAGGGACCAACTCCCTATCCAGAATCCCGAGTGCTGGTGCAGCAGCTCGTGATACACGTCCGAGAGACCCGAGTTGGCGACCACAAGCGCCACCGCCGTGGCTGCGAGCATGATGAGGCCGCCGGAGGCCTCCGCTCGCAGAAACTCGACGAGCGCACGCGACACGCGTGTGCTGCCGTAGCTGCGAACTGTATTGAAACTTTCAGCCATATTGCCTCGAAAACGTTCTTAGCCGCGCTGGACACCCACTGGATCGGGCGTCATCTTGACCGGTACCGACCGAACGACGCAAGGTATCCCGCGGCCAATATCCAAACGGCGATCAACACCATGCACTCGAATGTGGTATCCGACGGGACGATTCTGCCCGCACACCACCAGCGCCCGTTGCCTGCTGACAGAGTAATCCTCCGCTCCGCTCCCGACGAGGAAGCGGTCCCGTTGGACGTGTTGTTTGTCGGCGGCGGTCCTGCCGGTCTGGCGGGAGCGATCGAGCTCGCGCGCCTAGTGGAAGAGGATGCCTCCCTCGGCGACGTCGAAATCGGAGTACTCGAGAAGTCGGCCAATCTCGGCGAGCATTGTCTCTCGGGAGCTGTCGTCGACATCAGCTCTCTGCTCGAACTGTTTCCCGGCGCCCAGGTCGGCGATCTGCCACTACGCGGTCCGGTTCCGGCCGAGAAAGTCTATTTCCTTACCCGCAATGGCCGGCTTCGCATACCGACTCCTCCACCGATGCGTAACCATGGGAACCACCTGGCGTCGGTGTGCGAGATCGTGGGCTGGCTGGGCGAGCGGGCCGAGGAGGCGGGTGTCAACCTGTTCACCGGATTTCCGGCAGAGAGCCTGCTGATGGAGGGCGATCGTGTCCTTGGCATCAGGACCGCGCCGTCCGGAGTCGACCGGGAGGGCCGACCTGGACCGGAATACATGCCCCCGACAGACGTCACCGCAAGAGTCACCGTGCTGGCCGAGGGATCACGGGGACCGCTGGCACAGGCGTGGCTGGCGGATCAGGATGTGGGATCGCCTAACCCACAGATCTATGCCCTGGGCGTCAAGGAACTGTGGCAAACCGACAAACCCCTCGAGGCGGTAATCCACACGCTCGGATATCCACTTCCCCGTGATGCGTTCGGCGGCTCATGGATGTACCCCATGGGTGACGGGCTCGTGTCACTGGGACTCGTAGTCGGGCTCGACTACCGACAGTCAACGCTCGATGTGCACGAGTTGCTGCAGGAGATGAAGGGACATTCACTGTTCCGGGACATCCTTGCCGGAGGCGAAATGCTGGAGTGGGGAGCTCGCACCATTCCGGAGGGTGGCTATTACTCTCTGCCGCACCGCATGACGGGAGACGGTCTGATCCTCGTCGGGGATGCCGCCGGCCTCGTCGACGTAGCCTCCCTGAAGGGCATCCACTACGCCGTGTCTTCCGGGATGCATGCGGCCCGCTCGATCTACGAGGCGCTGAAAGCGGACAGCACGAATTCCGAGACACTCGGCGCGTACGACAAGGCGATCCGGTCCGGCGTGATCGCTCAGGACCTGCGGAGGCATCGCAATATGCGCCTGGCCTTCAAGTCCGGGTTCTACCTCGGCGGGCTGAAGAGCAGCCTCGCAGCCGTCACGGGCGGGAGGATACCGCGTGCCCGTATCCGCGTGAAATCCGATGCGGACGAGCCGAAAAATATCGTGCCGGCCAGCCCGTTCCAGCCGGATGGGAAGCTGACGTTCAGTAAGGTTGATGCCGTGTTCCGTTCCGGTAACGCGACCCGTGATGACATCCCGTCGCACCTTCTGACGGGTGAGAGTGTGACGCCCGAGGTCGGCCAAATGTACGCCCACCTGTGTCCGGCGGGGGTGTACGAGTGGACGGACGAAGGACTCGTCATCAATGCGCCGAACTGCATCGATTGTCGTGCCACCGATGTGCTCGGACCGCGGTGGTCTCCCCGTGAAGGCGGCAGCGGTCCGAGCTACAAGCGGATGTGATGTCCCGGGTGGCTCGTGTGGGTCAGTGTGCCAGCAGCTCCGCAACGAGCAGGTCGGCTCCGTAGACGCCGCGCAGAATCTCGATGATTCCCGCGGAATGAAC
>JAOTWC010000256.1 GCA_029863105.1 Gemmatimonadota bacterium
TGGCTACGAGCGTACGCGTCAGCCCGTGCAACGAGCGGTGCCGCGGCTGATCGGTCGGGCGGGAGACGCGCAGTTCACCATCCTCGAGTACGATACTCAGTTCCGGATCGAATGACCCGGACAACTCTCCTTTGGGACCCTTGACCGTGACACGCTGCCCGTCGAGCGTAACCGTCACGCCCTCCGGTACCGGGATTGGCTGTCTGCCGACTCTTGACATCTCTCGTTCTCTTCCTCTGGCCCTGTGACCTAGAAGACGGTGGCCAGGATTTCGCCGCCGATGTGTCCGGCGCGGGCTTCACGATCCGTCATCACGCCTTTCGACGTCGACAGGATTGCGATTCCCATCCCCGACCTGACCTTTGGGACCTCGTCGGCACCGACATAGCGTCGCAACCCAGGCCTCGACACACGTTGCAACGACCGGATTACCGGACGTTCCTCGTCGGTGTACTTCAGGTACACCCTCAGCAGCCCGTGGCGCCCGTCATCGAGCACCTTGTAACCGTGAATGAAGTTGTTCTCGGTCAGGATGCGGCCGATTTCGATCTTCAGAGTCGATACCGGCATGTCGACGCGCCGGTGTCCGGCGTGACCCGCGTTGCGGATTCTCGTCAGCATATCGGCGATAGGATCATTCATGCTCATCTGTTTACCAACTCGCCTTTCGAACACCCGGAATCTCGCCGCGCAGCGCCATCTCCCGGAAGCAGATCCGGCACAGGCCGAACTTCCGCATGTAAGCGCGAACCCGTCCACAACGGTTGCAGCGATGAATCGTGCGCACGCTGTACTTGGGCTTCCTGTTCGCCTTCTCTATCAGTGCCTTCCTCGCCATCTCCGTCTCCTAAATTGGTCTTCGTCCTGGCGTTAGCTCAGACGACGACCGGCGTCTCGCCGCGGAACGGCATTCCCATCTCCCGAAGGAGCACGAGTGCCTCGTCATCCTTGTCGGTCGACGTCACGAACGTGATGTCCATGCCGTGCACCCGAACGATGTCATCGTAATCTATTTCCGGAAAAATCATCTGCTCTCGAACGCCGACGGTGTAATTCCCACGCCCGTCAAATGCCCTGGTGTTGAGGCCGCGAAAATCTCTGACCCGCGGTATCGCACTGCTGATGTAACGATCGAGAAACTCGTACATCCGCGCGCCACGCAGGGTCACCTTCACGCCGACCGGCATTCCCGCCCGAAGACCGAAGTTGGAAATTGACCGCCGTGCCTTCGTAACAACCGGACGCTGCCCCGATATCTTGGCCAGCTCCGCGACGACAGAGTCCAGAAGCTTTGCATCGTCCTTCGCGCTGCCGAGACCCACGTTGAGGATGATCTTCTCGAGCCGAGGAACCTCCATCGCGTTCGCCAGGTCGAATTCTTCCTTCAGCTTCGGCACCACGTGCGTCGCGTAGTGCACTCCAAGTCTTGTCTTCATTTCCTCTACGCCCTGGGAATCGGATTGCCACTGCGCACGGCAATCCGCTCCTTTGTTCCATCCTCATCGATGCGGGTCCGAAAGCGCGAGGGCTCGTTCGTGGCCGGGTCGATCAACATGACATTCGAAATGTGAATCGCGGCTTCGAACGTGATGATCCCACCCTCCGGATTCTCCTGCGACGGCGCCTGATGGCGCTTCCGGATGTTGACGCCTTCAACCACCACCTGGTTCTTGGCCGGAATCGTCCGCAGTACCTGCCCACGGGCACCCTTGTAGTTGCCTGACAGGACCTGCACCTGATCACCCCGCCGTACATGAAGCTTGTTGCGTGTCATGACTCCGTCTCCTCAGATCACTTCGGGCGCCAACGACACGATCTTCATAAATCGCTTGTCGCGCAGTTCCCGAGCTACGGGACCGAAAATCCGCGTTGCCCGCGGCTCCCCGGCATCATTGATGATTACCGCGGCATTCTCGTCGAACCGGATGTAAGACCCATCGGAGCGCCGGCTCTCCTTCGCGGTCCGAACGATGACGGCCTTGGCTACTTCACCCTTTTTAACCGTGCCACCCGGTATCGCATCCTTGATCGTGACCACGACGATATCGCCCAAACCCGCATAGCGACGCTTCGAACCGCCGAGTACACGGATACACAGCGCCCGCCGTGCTCCGGAATTATCTGCAATTCGCACCATCGTCTCTTGCTGAATCATCGATCAGCTCTCCGTCTCAGGCCGTTCGACCAGTTCGAGCACGCGCCACCTCTTGGTCTTCGACAGAGGACGGGTTTCTTCAATTACGACGACGTCGCCGGTCCGGTACTCGTTGCCTTCGTCGTGTGCATGGTACTTCTTGCGCCGATTTACCCGCTTCCCGTACAGCGGATGGGCGACACGGCGCTCCACGGACACGACCACGGTCTTGTCCATAGCGTCGCTGACGACCTGGCCCCGTCGTGTCTTGCGACTGCCGGACGTCATGTTTTCCCGCTCAGACATCGGAGTCTCCCACGTGCTGCCGCTCCTGACGGATAGTTAGTAACCGGGCGATCGTGCGCCGCGTCGTCCGAATGACGCCGGTATCTGCCTCTTCGAAACTGGCGCGGAACCGCAGGTTGAATAATTCGGATCGCGCCGTTTCGATCTGTGCGTCGATCTCGTCGTCCGTCAGTTCGCGAATCTCTTGTGCCTTCACCTAATCCTCCCGGACCAGGAACTTGGTCTTCACCGGGAGCTTCGCGGCCGCAAGTTCCATCGCTCGCCGCGCCACGGACTCCGGTACGCCCTCGAGTTCGAACATCACACGTCCCGGCTTGACTGGGGCGACCCAACCCTCGGGGTTGCCCTTCCCTTTTCCCATACGGGTTTCCGCCGGTTTCGATGTAACCGGTTTATCGGGAAAGATCCGGATCCAGACTTTGCCGCCCCGTTTGATGTGCCGCGTGAGCGCCACTCGGGCGGACTCGATCTGTCGGTTCGAGATCCAGCCGATCTCAACCGTCTGGAGACCATAGTCGCCGAACGCAATCGTATTGCCGCGCTGCGCGTTGCCGCGGAGACGCCCCTTCTGCTGCTTTCGGTACTTGACCCGCTTTGGCTGAAGCATGGTTGTTTACGCGCCCCCACCGGCCGTGTACGTCTGTCCGCGCCGCTCCTCGACAACTTCGCCGCGGAAAATCCAGACCTTCACGCCGATCGTTCCGTATGCGGTCTTGGCCATCCGGGACGCGTAGTCGATATCCGCCCGCATCGTATGCAGCGGAACACGCCCTTCGTGGTACCCCTCGGTGCGGGCA